>JBGTDZ010000158.1:0-3379 GCA_041748055.1 Aquaticitalea sp. | reverse complement strand
TATTTGGGCGTTCCCATAAAACCATCCACCATTTTGGTATTCAGTATTGCTTTCGGAATTTCCGTTGATGATACCATTCACTTTTTGGCCAAATACCGACAAGAGCTGATTGCCAACAATTGGAAAATCAGAAAATCCGTTTATGCAGCTTTGCGAGAAACTGGCGTAAGCATGTTCTATACCTCAATAGTTTTGTTTTTTGGTTTCTCAGTGTTTACCATTTCAAGTTTTGGAGGCACAGTAGCATTGGGCGCATTAGTTTCAATGACATTGCTCTTTGCCATGCTTTCTAATTTGCTATTATTACCTTCCCTTTTATTATCATTGGAACGAAGTATTGCCAACAAAGAAGTCTTGAAAGAACCTTCCATCAATATTATTCCTGATGAAAGCGGCACAGAAGATGAAAATTCCAATAATTAATCCTGCAATTACTGAGCCTTTCCATTAACCCAACTTTGGAAATTGGAATTTTCATATTGACAATTGAACTCTTATCTTTGCACACTTAAATTCGTATAAATGAAATCACAAACCATTGCCGGTTTATTAAAAACCGAAGCAAAATCCCAAGGAATAGAAATCAAAGGTTGGATACGCACCTTTAGGGCTAACCGTTTTATTGCCTTAAACGATGGTTCAACATTACAAAACATTCAGTGCGTCGTTGACTTTGAGAAAATGGACGAAGTCATTTTGAAACGAATTACCACTGGTGCCGCAGTTCATATCAAAGGACAACTGATTGAAAGCCAAGGAAAAGGGCAAAATGTGGAAGTTCAGGTTATCGACATCACAATTCTTGGCGATTCAGACCCTGAAACTTACCCAATTCAACCAAAGAAGCATTCCTTCGAATTTTTGCGTGAAAATGCGCATTTAAGAACCCGTACCAATACGTTTAGCGCTGTAATGCGTTTGCGTTCAAACTTATCATTTGCGATTCACAAGTATTTCAACGATAACGGGTTTTACTACATGCACACGCCCATCATTACAGGAAGTGATGCAGAAGGAGCTGGAGAAATGTTCAGAGTGAGCAATCTCGATGCAATAAACCCGCCATTAAATGACGATGGAACAGTTAATTATAAGGAAGATTTTTTCGGAAAGGAAACCAATCTGACGGTTTCTGGCCAATTGGAGGCTGAAACCTTTGCAATGTCTTTGGGTAAAGTATATACATTCGGCCCAACTTTTAGAGCCGAAAATTCCAATACGTCCCGTCATTTGGCAGAATTCTGGATGATTGAGCCAGAAGTGGCCTTTATGGATTTGGCCGGCAATATGGATTTGGCGGAGGACTTTATGAAATATGTCCTTAAATATGTTTTGGACCACAATCGTGAAGATTTGGAATTTTTGGAACAGCGCTTGTTGGACGAAGAAAAGACAAAGCCACAAGCCGAACGTTCGGAAATGAACCTAATTGAGAAAATCAATTTTGTGGTGGACAACCATTTTAAACGTGTCAGTTATACAGAGGCTATTGAGATTTTGAGGGATTCCAAACCGAACAAAAAGAAACAGTTCAAGTATCTCATTGACGAATGGGGCGCTGACTTGCAAAGTGAGCACGAACGCTTTTTAGTGGAAAAACATTTTAAATGTCCTGTGATTTTGTTTGATTATCCAGCAAATATCAAAGCCTTCTATATGCGTCTCAACGAAGATGGAAAAACAGTCCGTGCGATGGACATTTTATTCCCTGGCATTGGGGAAATGGTCGGTGGCTCACAACGTGAAGAACGCTTGGACGTCTTGAAAGCCAAAATGAAAGCCTTGGACATCGATGAAAATGAATTATGGTGGTATCTAGATTTGCGAAAATATGGCACTGCCGTACATTCTGGTTTTGGACTTGGATTTGAACGTCTAGTAATGTTCGCTACTGGTATGGGCAACATTCGCGACGTAATTCCTTATCCTAGGACACCACAGAATGCGGAGTTTTAGTTCAACCATCAGACTTCAAGTTGCGAAGTCTCAGGATTGAAAGCATGTCAAATCCGAAAAAGGTAAATATTTCACAAAACAATCTACAATTACACCATTTATAGATTGTTTTTTCTATTTTTAAAGTCGTTCAAGTTTACGCTATGCTCAAACAATATTTACAGTTCAAATTATCACAAAAGTTGTCGCCGCAGCAGATTCAGTTGATGAAACTGATTCAGTTGCCAACACAGGCATTTGAACAACGTTTGAAGCAAGAAATGGAAGAAAATCCTGCCCTTGAAAGCGGCAAAGAGGAATTGGAAGATTATGAGGATAATTTTGACGAGTTCGACAATACCGAAGACGATTATGATGATTCAGAAACCATTGGTGAAGACATCAACATTGATGAATATTTAAGCGATGACGACGTTCCGGATTATCGTACACAAGTCAATAATTATAGTGCCGACGATGATGACAAGGACATTCCATTTGCAGCTGGAACATCATTTTCGCAATATCTTATCAGTCAATTAAATACGTTCCGACTTTCGGATGATGAGCGCGACATTGCCGAATTTTTAGTAGGGAGTGTGGATGAAAGCGGCTATATTCGTCGTTCGATATTAGACATTGCAGATGATTTGGCATTTACTCAAAACATCTATACGGACGAAAAAAAAATAGCCAAAGTCCTTCAGATAGTCCATCAATTGGATCCCGCTGGTGTTGGTGCCCGTAACCTTCAAGAGTGTCTGAGCATACAATTGCACCGAATGGAAAAAAATCCCGATGTGGAATTGGCAATCAATATCATTGACGGTGCTTTTGAGCAATTTACCAAAAAACACTATAAAAAGCTCATTCAGAAATTCGATATCACCGAAATGCAGCTGAAAGATGCCATCGACGAAATAGAACATTTGAATCCAAAACCGGGAGGTTCCTATTCCGGCAACAATAGAATTGTAGAACACATCGTTCCGGATTTTGCTATTAAAATTGTGGATGGTGAATTGGATTTAACATTAAACGGTAGAAACGCACCAGAACTTCACGTGTCCCGTGAGTACACCGAAATGATGAAAGGCTACAAGGAAGCCAAGGATAAATCGAAATCCCAGAAAGATGCTGTGATGTTCATCAAGCATAAACTAGATGCTGCAAAATGGTTCATTGAAGCCATCAAACAACGCCAGCAGACCTTGTTCATCACCATGAGTTCCATCATGCATTATCAAAAAGAATATTTTTTATCCGGCGACGAAACCAAGTTAAGGCCCATGATTTTAAAAGATATTGCAGACGAAATCGAAATGGACGTCTCCACCGTATCCCGAGTGGCCAACAGCAAATATGTGGATACACCGTATGGCACCAAACTCATCAAGGAATTCTTCTCCGAATCGATGACCAATGACCAAGGTGAAGAGGTATC
>JBGTDZ010000157.1:0-4158 GCA_041748055.1 Aquaticitalea sp. | reverse complement strand
CAATGCCTCTCCCGATTCCTCTGCTGGCTCCTGTGATAATTGCTGTTTTTCCTTCTAATAATTTCATGTGTAAAAATAAGATTAGTTGTTTTCAAATATAACGATTACAAGTTATACCAAATAAAAAACCTCATAATATTATGACGACTTTATGAGGCAAAATTAATTATCCATTATGATATTTGGATGTAATTATGAAGACACACTAGGATGAAATTTCAGGATTTAAATTTATCGAAATGAAATTTTAAAATTACCATTTTATAAAATAGTATCATTAACCCATAATATTATAACCACCATCCACATGTCTTATTTCTCCTGTAATTCTTCCGTTGGGTCTAAATAAGTGAAGCACTTCATTTGCCAAATCGTCCGGAGTAGCATTTCCTAAGGGGCTTAAATTATCTGCTGTATCAAAATCAGATTGGTTGAGTGTTGCTGTTCCTGCTTTACTTCCCATATAAGGTGAAAATCGAATGACATTTGCCCTAGTACCGTTTTTACGTCCCAATTCATCTGCCAATTCAATGGTAATCCTTTCAAGCGCTGCTTTGGCAACGCTCATATTTCTGTAAGGATGGAATGTAACTTTGGCAGCTGCAATATAACTCAAGGAGCAGATGGAGGAATTTGGCTGCATTAAACCATATTTGTACAAATAGCTGGTAATGCGGATCAATGAATATGCCGATACATCCATTGTGTCGCAAAACTCATCCTTGGTGACGTCCAATAAGGGTTTTACAATTTTTTGCCTAATGGTTTTATCCATTGCTATTGCATGTAAAAATCCATCGATTTGAATGTTTTTTTGTTTTAATTTTTTTGCAAAATCATCCACGCTTTCTTCAATGGTGACATCCAAAATTTCGGTCTGCACGTCTCCCAATTCATTCTTTACCGCTGTTTCAAAATCAGAATAATTGGAATTTAAAAACAACTTTGCTTTCTCGGATAAATCAGTATGAAACTCACTTACACCCAAACCAGTGCAAATAACATTTCCTCCATTCTCCAATATTTTTTTGGCGACGAACATTGCAAGAGAATTTTTGTCGGCTATTCCTGTAATTATAAAAGTCTTATCCTTAAGCATATTTTTTTCGGTTTAGATTACCATTTGTATAAAGCAGTTCCCCAGGTCCAACCAGCACCAACTGCTGCAAAGAGTAGAATATCCCCTTTTTTGAATTCATTGTTTTTATGTGTCTCATCCAAAATGATTGGCACTGTTCCTCCAGAGGTATTGGCATATCGATCCATATTGGTTTTTACTTTTTCAAATGGAAGGTTTACTTTTTCGGCAATTTCTTTAAGAATCCTTATACTTGGTTGGTGTGGAAGCAAAAAATCGACATCACCTATAGTAAGATGATTCCGGTTTAAAATTTCCATAATGTTCTTAGGGACCACTTTCGTAGCGGTGTCATAAACCGCTTTTCCATTCATTTGAAAATAATGCTCTCTATTGTTTACAGTTTCAATGGAGGCGGGTTTCTGTGAACCACCAGCAAGAATTGTAAAGTGTTCTTTCCCAGTGCCATCTGAATGCAAGGCAAAATCAATGAAACCTTTATCTTCTTCTGTTGCGGACAGTACCATTGCGCCTGCACCATCCCCAAAAAAAACGGCATCCCTTCTTTCCCAGTCTATAATTGTCGAAAAAGTATCAGCACCAATAACCAATACGTTTTTATACATTCCGGTTTTTACAAATTGAACAGCTGTTGCCATTGTGAATAACGCTCCGGAACATACTGCAGAAATATCAAAGGCAACGGCATTTACAGCCTTTAATTTGTCCTGAACAAAACATGCGCATGAAGGTGAAGGCCTATCTGGAGTTGTTGTAGCTACTATGATCAGGTCGATTTCCTCTACAGTCAAGGACGCATTTTGGATTGCAATCAATCCTGCTTTATAAGCTAAATCGCTTGTAGATTCATCAATTGAAATTCTTCTTTCTTTGATTCCTAATTTTGAAAAAATCCATTCATCGGAGGATCCAATTTTGTCAAAAAATTCATTTTTTACAATATTACTTGGTGCATAAGAGCCTGTCCCTTTTATAAAAACATTTGTCATTCAATAGATTTTTTACAAATTTGATTTATTATTTCAATATAAAGGTAGAATTCTTAAATATCCTAATTTTTTTTATCTAATTCTTAAAATAGGCCGTATTAAAAAAGCAATTAGTATTATTTATTAAAAAAACCGATACAAATAAATACATCGGCTCTTAATTTATTGTCATTGGTAATTGATTTAACCCAAAACTTCTTTAACCTTCTTACCGATTTCTGCAGGAGAATCCACCACATGTATGCCACACTCACGCATGATTTTCTTTTTGGCCTGTGCTGTGTCATCGCTTCCCCCAACAATCGCTCCGGCATGTCCCATGGTGCGTCCTGCAGGTGCAGTCTCACCCGCAATAAAACCGATGATGGGCTTTTTACTTCCGCTGTTTTTGTACCAATGTGCGGCATCAGCTTCAAGTTGACCTCCGATTTCACCAATCATTACGACAGCTTCAGTCTCTGGGTCATTGATCAATAATTCCACAGCTTCCTTGGTCGTTGTGCCAATGATTGGGTCTCCACCAATTCCAATTGCTGTGGTAATTCCCAAACCTTGTTTTACTACTTGATCGGCAGCTTCATAAGTTAATGTTCCGGATTTTGAAACAATGCCTACTTTTCCTTTTTTGAAAACAAAGCCTGGCATGATGCCAACCTTAGCTTCACCTGGAGTGATGACTCCCGGACAATTAGGTCCAATCAAACGACAGTCTTTATCTTTTATATAATCAGCAACATTGATCATGTCGCCAACAGGAATTCCTTCAGTGATACAGATGATTATTTTAATTCCAGCATCAGCTGCTTCCATAATTGCATCAGCGGCAAAAGCTGGTGGTACGAACAAAATAGAGGTATCGGCTCCTGCTTTTTCAACCGCATCCTTTACCGTATTGAAAACAGGTTTGTCCAAGTGGGTTTGACCTCCTTTACCTGGTGTAACTCCCCCAACAACATTAGTTCCGTATTCTATCATTTGGGTTGCGTGGAAAGTTCCTTCACTCCCAGTAAATCCTTGTACAATTATTTTTGAATTTTTGTTGACTAAAACGCTCATTTATTTTTGTTTTATTTTTTTTACGTTGCGAAAATAACCTATAGACCACTATTTTTTAAAGGTAATTAAATTTTTATTTGTGAAAATGATTTGAGGCTCGCCTGGTTTTCATCTGCCATTTGACTGATTTGGTAGCCTTTATATAATTTTTCTTCCTTTACTTCCCATATGGATATAAAGTGCGCTAGGGCTTCATCTTCGTCCGGTTTTTCTATTGGTGTGACATAAATGGTATACCTAGCAGTAATAATATTTTCATCCCCAAGCAAATGACTCATTCTATATTTAAAAGATAAATATGTTTTACGTATATCCTTCAACATGTCATTTATGCCTTTGTTATTCAACGTGGTAAAGCCTTTACTGCTATTCCAATAAAGCTCACAGTTTTTATGAAACATTAATATGGCGTTGGTTTCTTTTGACAAATCCATATTATAAAAATGCCTTACTACGTCTTTTGGTGTCATCCTTTTATTTTAATTTTTCGATCAGTTCAGGAATTTTTTTTATATAAGCCATTTCTTTGAATTTTTCTCTAGCTTCCTGAGCGGGGGAGCCAAAATAGGTTTTGTTTTCTTCTGTGGAATGTCCTAAACCTGACTGTGCATATATGACCGTTCCTTTCGCTATTGTAATTCCGCTTCTGACGCCTACTTGTCCCCAAATGGTTACTTCATCCTCAACGACCACACAACCAGCAATTCCCGTTTGTGAGGCGATAAGGCATTTTTTGCCAATAAGGGTATCGTGCCCAATCTGGATTTGATTGTCCAATTTAGTTCCTTCACCAATGGTCGTATCTCCTGTAACACCTCTGTCAATGGTGCAAAGCGCTCCAATATCTACATGATCCTTTATTACTACACGACCTCCGGAAATCAGTTGGTCATATCCTTCTGGCCTTCTTTTATAATAAAATGCACTTGCTCCAAGAACAGTTCCGGCATGTATGGTCACATTATTGCCTATAATGGTGTCGTCATAAATGCTGACGTTGGAATGTATTAAACA
>JBGTDZ010000156.1:0-5499 GCA_041748055.1 Aquaticitalea sp. | reverse complement strand
TTGTAAAGATGGTTTCTTTTTCTTTTTGATCTAAATACATGCTAATATTATTGTAAATGATTGTTATGTATAGACTCGATTCTCGAATCAAGGTGCAAATATAGTGTTTTTTAGGAATTCACAAACGATTTGATTGCACATATTTTTGACACTCCCTGAAGTCTTGGAACACTAATATTTAGAGCAATACGAGTATTTGTGACGATTTTTTATTCATTTTAAATGACATCACTAAACCCGTAACGGTTGATTCGTAATCAAATCGATATATAGATTGACTTTATTCTTTAAGTCCTTACGCTCTGTTATAAAATCCAAAAAACCGTGTTCCAATAAAAATTCGGCTGTTTGGAAATCTTCCGGTAATTCTTGTCCTGTCGTATCCCTTACTACACGAGGACCTGCAAAGCCAATCAAGGCACCTGGTTCACTGATATTGATGTCGCCCAACATCGCGAAAGACGCCGTGGTTCCCCCAGTTGTTGGGTCGGTACACAATGAAATATAAGGTACGCCTGCATCTGCCAATTGCGCCAATTTTGCAGAGGTTTTTGCCAATTGCATCAATGATAATGCCGCTTCCTGCATACGAGCGCCACCAGATTTGGAAATGATCAAAAGTGGAATTTTATTTTTAAGGGAATAATCGGCCGCACGAGCAATCTTTTCACCGACTACACTTCCCATGGAACCACCAATAAATGCAAAATCCATACAGGCAATGACCAAATTTTTACCATTCGATTTACCAACAGCAGTGCGCACAGCATCTTTGAGTTTGGTTTTTTCCTGTGCTGCTTTTAAGCGGTCTGGATATGTTTTGGTATCCTCAAATTTGAGTGGATCTTTGGAGTCCAAATTCACATCCAATTCCTTGAATTGGTTGTCATCAAATAAAATCTGAAAATATTCCTTGCTTCCAATCCTTACATGGTATCCATCTTCTGGACTCACAAAATAATTTTTTTCAAGTTCTTCGGTATCGATAATTTTACCTGTTGGAGACTTATACCACAACCCTTTCGGCGTATCCTTTTTCTCTTCAGTGGTGGTGGTAATTCCTTTTGTTTTTCTTTTAAACCAAGACATTAAGATTAACGATTTTAGATTAACGAATTCTGAAAAATGAACCGCAAACGATAGTTTAAATTAAAATGATTTTCCGTGCAAAGTTATAAAGTATTTACATTATTAAGGTCTTCGAATGCCTTTTTTAGTCTTGCAACAAATGCTTCTTCCCCTTTTCTAAGCCAAACCATTGGGTCATAGTATTTTTTGTTTGGAGAGTCTGGACCTTCAGGATTTCCAATTTGTCCTTTGAGATAGTCGGCATGTTGGTCATAATAATCGCGAATCCCACTCATAAACGCATATTGCATGTCGGTATCAATGTTCATTTTGATGACACCATAACTGATCCCTTCCCTTATTTCTTCAACTGTAGATCCAGAACCACCGTGAAACACAAAATCGATATGATTATGGCCTACGCCAAATTTATTGGAGACGTAATCCTGCGAATTTTTAAGGATTTTTGGAGTCAATTTCACGTTTCCTGGCTTATAAACACCATGCACATTTCCAAAGGCAGCTGCAATGGTAAATTGGTCACTTATTTTACTCAATTCTTCATAGGCATAGGCTACTTCCTCTGGTTGAGTATATAATTTTGAATCATCCACATCACTGTTATCCACACCATCTTCTTCACCCCCGGTAATGCCTAATTCAATTTCCAAAGTCATCCCCATTTTGCTCATCCGCTTCAAATATTCTTTGCAGATTTCAATGTTTTCTTCAATTGGCTCCTCAGATAAATCAAGCATGTGTGAACTATATAGAGGTTTTCCAGTTTCTTCAAAGTGCTTTTCGCTGGCATCCAATAGTCCATCTATCCAAGGCAATAGTTTTTTGGCACAGTGATCGGTATGAAGAATTACTGGAACACCATATGCCTCTGCCAATAAATGCACATGTTTGGCACCCGCGATGCCGCCAGCAATGGCTGCTTTCTGATTGTCATTATTTAATGCTTTGCCTGCATTGAATACAGCACCACCATTTGAAAATTGAATGATAACAGGAGCATTCAAAGCTTTAGCAGTTTCCAAAACGGCATTGATGGTGTTGGAGCCGATGACATTGACGGCAGGTAAAGCGAAATTTTTCTCTTTCGCAAGTTTAAATATGGCTTGGACTTCTTTGCCAGTTGCAACGCCAGCTTTTATATGATGACTCATGGATTGTGTATTTTTGTTATAAAAAGTTATTCAAAAATAATGAAATTAAAGCAAAAACGACCTCTTTATAGTAATGGATTTTTGGAAATGTAACTTTGTTCTTTCTTGATATGTATTCCTTTCAAAATGGATAATTGATGCCAATATTATAGACGGCTTTTCTTAAATTATAGTCCCTAAACCACCGGTTTCCCGTATCATAAGCCGGATTGTAGGTTTTAAATCCAACATCAAATCTTATAACGAAAAAACTGAAATCGTAACGGAACCCGATTCCCGACCCAAGTGCAATATCCTTTAGTGAGCTGAATCCATCAAATGTTGCTGCTTCATCTTTGGTGTCGTCAAAAATATTCCAAATATTACCGGCATCCGCAAACAGGGCTCCATAAAAGCTCCCAAATATATTGAACCGTTGCTCGGCACTAAAGTGGAGTTTGAAATTGGCCTCATTAAACTCATCAATGGACTGAGAGCTGCCCGGCCCAAGATTGTAGGCTGTCCAGGCTCTATTGTCATTGGGGCCACCTCCAAAAAAGCTTTTGGAAAATGGAATATTGTCAGAATTGCCATAAGGAGCTGCAATCCCTGCGTAGGTGCGAATGGCAAACACATTCCTTCTGCCCAAATCCCAATATTTTACATAATCGATTTCTCCCTTTATATATTGTGAGAATGCGACACCGAATACTTCATATTTGTCATCACTATTTTTGGTGATACCAGCTATGTTGGCAATGCTCGATAACATATTTCCTGCTAGTTCGCTCCTAAATCGTATAATGGAGAATTCATTGTCAAAAATGTTTTCTCGTTTGTTGTTGATGTAATTAAAACTCGATGAGAATATCAAGTTATCTTCAGTAAGACGATTTTTCCTCTGAGAAATGTTGTTTACGTTGATAAAATCATCATCCTGTGGATTTAAGGTGGTGTTCTCCGTGAGTACGTCGTTGATAAACATATCCGCTTGTTCGGGTATAATCAAAGTTTCATTGCTCCCAATGTAATTGATGTCCCTTGCAATATCATTAAGACTGTTAAAGGAATTTTGATAGACCCTAAAATAATTATCTGTATTCAGATTTTTAACATATTGAACATTGAACAGATCCAGCGTATTGGTCACTTGCCTCGATGGATACCAATTATAGCTGAAAATTCCCGTAAAGGCTTGTTTGTCCAAACCTATATTGCGTTGACTGGTAGCGGCAGCACTGATACGTGTGCTTGGGGACATGAATTTGGGAATGATCTTTTCGGAATTGATTGGAAAGAAAATTCTAGGGATTGTCAATTTCATATTGGCTCCAATTTCATTGATGTCAAAAAATTGGTCTTGTGGATTGGCTCTATCTTTGGAAGAACCAATGGAGCCGATGGCGGAAATTTCAAATATTTCCGCACCTTTGAACACATTCCGTATCAAAAGTCCTGAACTGAATGAAAGTCCCACAGTCTGTATGTTGCTCTGGGAGACTTCCGTTGTAAAATTCAATCCAAATTTTTTCTTTGGAATCAAATAAATATTTGCAGTCAAGGTAGTGTCGTTAAGATTTTCTATGTACTCAATATTCGGGTACTTAAAAATCCTCAGTTCACTCAAGTATTTGTAAGTACGGGTTCTGTCCAGGTCACTAAAAAGATTTCCTTTACTAATAAATATGGCATCCGTTATTGCTTTTGGGCGATATTTCAGTTTTTCGTAACTGTAGATATTGTAATTATTATAACTGACAGAATCTGTTATTGGCAATTCCTTATTTTCAAATTTATCATCTGCATAAATATTGACTTCCTTGATTTTATAAACTTTAAAAGGTGCTCGGATTACAGAATCCTCATTGCGTATGATCCTGTCCTGTATGACCAGGTCGGAGATTACTTTATAATTGGTGTCCACAGTATCGATAACGAAGTTAATATAATCTTGCCCAAAATGGTAATATCCCAAATTTCGCAATTGTTCCGAAAGTCTGGAACGCTCTGCTCCATAATAGGTGTCGTCGTATTGCTGCCCGGATTTTAACAAGGAACCCTGTTTTAAATTTATATGGTACAGACTATCGATACTTGGGGTACTTATTTTTGCATTTATGGAATCTAAAATATATGGTGTCCCAGTAGTAACAAAATAATCAACTGTCGCTCGATGGTCGTCCGATTTGTTTATTTCATAAGATGTTTTGGCATTGAACCAGCCTTTGCTGAAATAATATTTTCGCAACAGATTCTTTGATTTCTCAGCTTGCTCTTCTTTCACAATAACAGGTGCTTCCCCGGTTTTTTTCAACCATGTATTAAGATTCTTTTTGGCCTGCACCATTGCTTCATATTGCTTAATGGACAATAGATTTTTCAAACCATCTTTAGGCCTTTCTGGATTGCGATATTTTTCATTGAGTATGGAATCAATGTTTGGACGCGCCAAGTTATAAATATGCAGCCGTAATGGCATTCCCAACAAAGGTAAGGTTGAGTTTGGCCTTTGGTAAATCAGCCCATTGATAAGCTCGGTATTGTTCTTATTTTCATTGATGTATACATTGTTTTTTTTTAACAGGTGCTCATCATCTTTTACACGTTTTATCGCATTACAAGAGGTAAATACGGCGATTGTTAGCATAATTAATGATATTTTTGTAAGACCTTGTTTCAACGCCAATGAAATTATTGTTTAGATGGATTCAAATTTAGTGTTTTGTGAATGTTATTGCTAAAAAAAAATGAGTCCGAAATGCTCCCATTTTTCCAATACATTGAAAACGTAACAAAAGTAAATACATTTTAATGCTTACCAAGAACCAAATAAAATTAATTGCAAGTCTCTCGCAGAAAAAATTCAGAGATCAGCATCAGATATTTGTTGTGGAAGGAAAAAAGGGTATTGAAGAATTTTTGAATTCCTCTTTTGAATTGCAACATTTATTTACAACTACGGAGGAATTTAATGTTGAAAGCTCAAAATCATCGCTGATAAATGAGCTTGATTTAAAAAAAATAAGCAGCTTAAAATCACCCAACACAGCTTTAGCATTGTTTAAAATGCCATCAACCAGCTCAATTGACCATTCCCAATTAATTGTTGCGCTAGACGATGTCCGTGACCCTGGAAATTTGGGAACTATCATTCGTCTTTGTGATTGGTTCGGAGTGCAACATTTGGTTTGCAGTGAGGCAACTGTGGATTGCTATAATCCGAAGGTTGTTCAGGCAACGATGGGTTCTTTGACCAGAGTTTCGATTCACTATGTAGATT
>JBGTDZ010000155.1:0-3516 GCA_041748055.1 Aquaticitalea sp. | reverse complement strand
GACCCATTTTTTCCAGTTCTTCAAGCTTCAATTTTTGTATTATTTGAACCATTTCACACAACTGATCATGTGCAAATATATAGCCTGTTTGACCATTATGGATGATGTCGTAAACACATCCTACCTTATCACTTGCCATGGCAGGGATACCAGAAGCCATGGCTTCATTTACCGCCAGACCCCATGTTTCGCCAGGACCTTTGGATGGCAAACAGAGAATAGTTCCCAATCGATACACAATCGGCATTTTGGACTGGTTTTGAAAGGGTGCAAACTGAATGTTCTCGTCCTCTTTTGCCAACGCCATTAAGTGGGTTTCTAATTTACCAGTGCCCACAAACAGCAATTTAACTGGTGTATGACGTTTTTTGTTGGCTGCTTGTAGTGCCTTCAGTAAAAATTCGGGTTGCTTTTTAGGTTCCAATTTACCAGCAAAAAGGATGACCAAATCATTTTCTCCATATCCCAACGCCTTGCGCCATTGTTTTGCTTCCATCTCAAATTGACAATCATTCCCCATAAAACGCTGGTTGTCGACGGCGTGTGGCACATAAATCAATTGACGTACATTCAAGCCGTGCTTCATAAAGTAGGCATTATTGGCTTGACCAACATAAAGTGCCTTATCTATATAGTGATACACAAATTTCAATACCTGCCTCCGCAGTTTTATTTTAAATCCTGGCACCTCATCAAGCAGCGTGGAATCGCCCCTAAACCAAACAGGGATGTTTCCTTTAAAATAACGCATCACTTGAAAATGGCTTTTAAAATTCCAGCCGAATACCAAAACGGCATCCGGTTTAAACGCTTGAATCTTTGAAATTAGTTTGGGACAGTTGATTCCAAAAAAATGATGGGAACCTGGTTTTTTTGAAATATTTTCTACAAACTCATACTCATAACCCTCTAAAAGTGGAATATCCCATTTGATATCCTTGCCAAAAACCTTATCCTTGACAGAATATTTAGACTGTGACCACGTATAAAAAACTTTAATGGTTATAGCAGGTCGTTCTGCCAAAAGACGAAACCAAGGTGCATTGTACTGAATGGGATGGGTTGTGATGATGGCTAACTTTTTCATTTTATTCACTCGGACTGTTTATGTCTTATTCGTAAAACCAAGTCCATGGCATCGGCAAGAACTTTTGCCGATTGTTTGGAGGTATAGTCATCAAGTGGCTTTAAATTTACAGTCCATTCTACATCGTTTTGAAACTGTTCAAGCATCGGTCTCAGCCTATTTATAATTGTACTTTTTGAATCCGTATCTTCATACGCCATCAAAAACGCATCTGCATGTGTCTGTTTTATGACTTCAACCGCAGAGCTTTCATTATGCAACATGGATAAAAGTGGTTTCTTGCTCAATAAACATTGAAAGGTTTTTGAAGCCGTATAATGCCTTTCGGTACTTCCAAATAACATGACGCGATCCGCTTTTGATAAAAAATTAAGAATGTGCAAAAAAGGAAAACGTTCCCTATGCTCAATTACAATGTCTTCCAAACCATAATCCTTGGCATATGCTGTAATACGTTTTGCTGGGTAAGGACCTGTACCAACAAAGTAAAGTCGAACGGTATCATCCCATTTACCCTCTGCCCTTAAAGCTGCAACCGTTTCAAAAAATGACTGCACAAACAGATGCGAATTAGGCAAAAATGCGCCAGCATAAAGCCATGGTTTACAATTGGGCTGATCATTCCAAGGCAATTTTAAACCTTCCAATTCAATCTTGTGATCGTCAGGGTCAAAGCCATAAGGCATGCCAGCATGTACAGGCGCAGTCTTGAAGTTCCTATCGATAACGGGTTGATAATAGGGCGTAGAAACACCAGTGATCAGCGCAGCCTTTTTAACTGCATAGGGTTCTAAATTACGCGCTATAGTCTGACTGAGTCTCGCCCTCAAATCACTTTGGTTAGTAATATCTCGTACCCAGGGATCAATATAGTCAATACCATAAGGGATTCCAGTCTTATCATGGATGATGCGTCCTAGTAGCGCCGTGTAAAATGATGGAATAGGAATCCAGATAAAATCTATTTTTTTTGTGGCAATCAATTTTTTAGCAGCTTTGTAGAGTTGCCAAAACGCCCTTAAACCAATATCGCCAATAATTCTTGGTTTCCCGGCTTTAAATGCGTTTACTCGATGTACTTCATAGTGATCTCGAAAGGTCTTTTTAAAGTCTGGGTCTGGTTCCTCATCGAAATAGTCCTCTTTTACCGTTATTACGATGGGCTGCCAACCCAATTCCGGCAAGAAGTTACCAATTAGCCGCGGCCGATGTACTCCTGCGAGATTTGCGGGGTGCCAATGAGGGTATATAATTAGGAGGTTTTTCAAGTGTGGGGGTTGGTTGTTTAAGTGTTGAGGCGTTTAATTATTGAATTGTTGAGGTTGATGTGTTGAATCGTTTATTCGTTGAATTTTTGGGGCGTTGAATGGGTGAACTGCTGACGCGTTGAATCATTTATTCGTTGAACTATTGGTTCGTTAAATTGTTATGTCAGTTCGAGCCTGCCCGTTCCATTCAGGCGGGTGGTTGTTTATGAAATGGAGCTTAGCGAAATGAAAAAGAAAATTGTATCTAGAAAGCCGTCTTCAGATTCGGGAAGGCCCTAGCTGAAACTAAGATGATACTTCTAAAATATGCTTTAACTTTTTCTGCTCTACTTTCCACGCATACGCTTTTGCGCGCTCAAACCTGTTCTTTTTATCTGCCCGAATAGTAGCGATGTTATCTAGAATATATCGAATGTTTTTTCGTAAGTGCTGTTTATCCAAACCACTTATGAGACCCGAATTCGGATGGCTTTCTAAAAATAATTTTTGTGCCGGAGTATTCGTTGCAAAAATAAAAAGACCAGATTGCAAATAGGCCCAAATTTTATTTGATAGGGCAATCTTATTATTCAAATTATGACCTTGTTCCAACGCTAAGCCTACATCATAATTTGCCAAATCCAAATTTAAAGCAGTTTGTTGCATTGGAGCATGCACCTCAATCCAGTGGTTATAGGGCTTAATAAACTCCCGATTAAAATCAGCATATAGATTGCCAATTAAATGTAACTCTATATGATCTGAAAATTCATTAAGTACAGGCAAAAGGTTTTCCAATCCTCTGCCTTTGGCTATGTTTTGTGAAAACCACACCAATTTAATTTTTTTGAAGGTAATAGCTTTATATTGAAATTCGTCCTGTAAAAAGCAGTTGTTGATGACGATTGATTTAGATGCTACTCCATTAGAGTTACTAAACAATTTTAAACATTCTTCCAAAATAAGTGGTGAAGCATAAGTGACATTTTGAGCAGAATCCAGACTATTTTTCATAATTAAAATGCGGTTCTGCGTTTCAAATTGAACATTAAAGTAAGGCATTTCGCCTGGATGGTAATCTTCTACATCCAGTTGCAAATGAGTATTTGTTGCCATTTTATACGCTGGGTAAAAAGCACCTAAATTATGAGCAATGACTCCTGTAAACTTTTGATTTTTAAA
>JBGTDZ010000154.1:0-9581 GCA_041748055.1 Aquaticitalea sp. | reverse complement strand
TGGATTTTGGAAAACAATCAGTGGAAAATCAAAAGAGTCTATAGTTTCGACCATCAATTATAATCAACAATCAATCAATCTGCCACGCCATTGGCGTGGTCAAAAACCAATCATTATGACAACAGTAATCAAATTAGTAATCGCATCCATTATTTCACTTCTCATGACCTCATGTCATTTAGATTTCAATATCGGTACAAAAGGAAATGGCAATGTGCAAATAACAGAACGTAACGTCAACGGCACCTTTGAAGAAATTGAAATCAGTGATGGTCTTGACGTCTATCTTACCCAAAGTGACAATGAAGGCATAACTGTACTGGCAGACGAAAATCTTCACGACATCATCATTACAAAAGTTGAGGATAACGTCCTCAAAATTTATACCGATGAAAATATCAGTTTTTCCGAAGCGCAAAAGGTAATGGTCAGTTTCAAAAATATTTCAAAAATCTCAGCTTCTAGTGGAAGTGATGTGTATTCAGAAAACACCATTAATGCTGATGTTTTAATATTGTCAACCAGCAGTGGCAGCGATATGAAATTGGATATTAACGCCAAATCGGTAGAGTGTTCGTCCGCAAGCGGAAGTGACCTTAAACTGTCGGGTACAACAACTAGCCTTAATGCAGAAGCTTCTAGTGGAAGTGACATCCATGCAGGTGATTTAAAAGCAGAAACCTCTCGGGTTAAAGCATCCAGCGGATCGGATATTGTGGTAAATACTTCAAGGGAATTATACGCCAAAACATCTAGTGGCGGAGATATAAAATATACCGGAAATCCCGCAAAAGTAGAAAAATCAGACGGCGTTTCCCATGCTGTAAAACACCAATAGACAGATAAAAAAAACAACTAACCTACCATTTTATAAGAACCATTTCAAACACAAATAAAGTTTGGGATGGTTTTTGTCTATATTTGTTTTAAGAACATTAAATTTATAAAATGAATAAATTCATTTTTACTCTACTTCTAATTTTTACCTCTGTTTCCTTCTCATCTGCCCAAGATGATGAAAAAATTAAGGGTGACAGAAACGTAACCATCAAACAAACCTACATCGACCCTTTTACAAAAATAATTATTGGAGAAGATTTTTCAGTGGAAATCATTTATAACAGCAAAGCTTCCGTAGAAATTGAAACCGATGATAACTTGCATCAATATATTGAATTTGGCGTGAATGGTGGTATTCTGACTTTTAAAACCACCAAGAAAATCACTTCAAGCAAAAAAATGAACATCAAAGTCAATTATTCCGACGGATTGGAAAGCATCGAGACTCTTGAAGATGGAGAAATCCGATCTTTGACGTCATTGGAATTAAAAAACACGATATTAAAAACTTCGGGGTCATCAAAGGCCTACCTCAACATCAAGACAGGTAATTTTGAATATACAAGTTCCGATAAGGCACGATCAAAGTTGAATGTCAATGCTACTGCTTCCACACTTCTGTTATCCGATAATTGTAAGGTAGAATCCTTGCTCAATTCCAAAACCTCAAAAATAGATGTGTACCAAAAAGCCACTGCCAATATTGAAGGTGTCACTGATGATTTGGTATTGCGTACAGACCTATCATCCAGTTTTGTTGGTAAGGAATTTACGTCAAATTCCTGCAATCTTATTGTAGAAGGAAACAGCAGTGCCACAGTAAGAGTCAATAACACCTTAATGCTCGAAGCTTCAGGAAGTAGCGAAGCCTATGTGTATGGGTCTGCCAAAATTACGCTTAACAAATTTGTGGATTCAGCAAAACTTCAGAAAAAAGACAACTGAATAAAGTTATGAGTGCCTTGAGTTATAAGTGCCTAAAGTTGTAAATATTACTTGCAACTTTAGGCACTTAAATATTTGTAAACTAAAACTCAAAAAATCTTTAGTCTCATTAAATACTTACAATTCAAAACTCAAAAAAACCTTAGGCACTTTAAATACTTATAACTTAAAACGTGTAAATTTGAGAAAGCAACTCAAAATGATCCAAATGAAAAAAGTGATTTTATTATCTGCCTTACTATGTTTTCTATTTTCGTGTAAAAAAGATACTAAGAAAGAAGACAACAATGAGGCATATAAATCTGAAGCCCAAATGTTTTTGGACGAGTATACAAAAACATATGTAAAACTATATTATGATTCCTCCTTAGCAGAATGGGATGCCAACACGCATATTGTGGCTGGCGATACGACCAATGCCCATAAGGTTCAAAAAGCCAACGAAGCCTTGGCAAAATTCACTGGAAGTACAGAGGTCATAGAAAAAACGAAAAAATTTCTAGACAACAAGAATCAATTGGATATTGTACAAGTGCGCCAATTGAATACTATTCTGTATGCGGCGGCCAATAATCCGGAAACTGTAAGTGACCTAGTAAAAAAACGAATCACAGCAGAAAATGCCCAAAATGAGATGCTCTTCGGTTATGATTTTAAAATAGATGGAAAATCAGTTTCCACTGGGGATATGGATGAAGTCTTAAGAATTTCTAACAAGGAACAAGAACGTTTAAAGCATTGGGAAGCGTCCAAAGAAGTTGGAAAGACTTTAAAGGATGGTCTTGAAAATTTAAGAAATCTTCGCAACGAAACCGTTGGCGCTTTAGGTTATGATGATTATTTCAGTTACCAAGTGTCGGATTACGGGATGACACGGCAGGAAATGTTGGACGAAATGAACAAAATGGTTAAGGAAGTTTGGCCGTTATATCGTGAATTGCACACTTGGGCACGTTATGAACTCGCGAAAAAATACAATGCCAAAGCAGTTCCGGACTACATTCCTGCACATTGGTTACCAAATCGTTGGGGACAGGATTGGAGCGCTTTAGTGAATGTGAAAGGTCTCGATATTGATGCCGCTCTTAAAGACAAAGATCCAGAATGGATTGTGAAGGAAGGTGAAAATTTCTACAAAAGTATTGGTTTCAATGCTTTACCTGCCAGCTTTTATGAAAAATCCAGCATGTATCCGTTGCCAAAAGATGCCAATTACAAAAAGAACAACCACGCCTCAGCTTGGCACATGAATTTAGAAAACGACTTACGTTGTTTAATGAGTGTGGAAGCCAATGCCGAATATTACGAAACTGTGCATCATGAGTTAGGGCATATTTATTATTACCAAGCGTACACAAATCCAAATGTCCCTCCATTACTTCGTGAAGGCGCCAATCGCGGATTTCATGAAGCCATTGGAAGTTTGTTGGGTCTTGCTGCGATGCAAAAACCATTTTTGGCAGAAAAAGGCTTGGTCGATGCCAATTCAAAAATTGATGAAACCCAAAATCTTTTGAAAGAAGCATTGAACTATGTTGTTTTTTTACCATTTTCAGCTGGTGTGATGACCGAATTTGAAAACGCCCTATACGCTGAGAATCTTCCAAAAGACCAATTCAATCAAAAATGGTGGGAACTTTCAAAAAAATACCAAGGCATGGTCCCACCGACAGACAGAGGCGAAGAATTCAACGATGCAGCTTCAAAAACACATATCAACAATGACGCTGCGCAGTATTACGATTATGCTATTTCATATATTTTATTGTTTCAGATTCATGACCATATTGCCAAAAATATTCTAAAACAAGACCCACATGCGACCAATTATTATGGCAGCAAAGAAGTTGGAACTTTCCTTAAAGGAATTCTACAAACCGGGGCAAATAACGATTGGAGAGAATTGCTCAAAGAAAGTGTTGGCAGCGGCATGAGTGCCAAGCCAATGTTAGAATACTTTGAACCTTTGATGGTGTATTTAAAGGAACAAAATAAAGGCAGAACCTATACCCTACCTGATAACTTTTAAATAAAATTTATCAATTTTAAGTATAAAAAGTGCCTAAAATAGGAAGATCAAATTTCTACTTTAGGCACTAAAATATTTAAGCACATAAAACCATCTAGTAATTTGTCGCAGTATTGACCTCAAATGTGGCGTCCTTCGAAGCGAGATAACGTTCGGCATCCAACGCAGCCATACAGCCAGTTCCAGCAGCAGTTATGGCTTGTCTATACACATGGTCCGCTGCGTCGCCCGAAACAAAAACACCTTCAATATTGGTCTTTGCAGTTCCGGGAACATTGATGATATAACCTGTTTTATCCAGATTTAAAAAATCTTTAAAAATATCGGTATTTGGTTTGTGACCTATCGCAACAAAAAATCCAGTGGCGGGAATTTCAAGAATTTCTCCTGTGACATTATTTTTTGCCCGTACCCCTGTTACCACTTGACCATCACCCAAGACTTCTTCCGTATCTGTATTGTAAAGTATTACAATATTTTGAGTGTTTTTTACTCTTGTCTGCATGATCTGTGAGGCTCTAAATTCCTCCCGTCTAACCAACATGGTCACTTTTTTACAAAGTTTAGAAAGATAATGTGCTTCTTCACAAGCAGAATCCCCGGCCCCAACAATCACAACTTCCTGATTGCGATAGAAAAATCCATCACAAATTGCACATGCAGAAACGCCTCCACCTAATTTAAGATATTTTTGTTCTGATGGCAGTCCTAAATATTTGGCAGTTGCACCTGTAGATATAATCACTGTATCACAATGAATTTCTTTGGTTTCGTTGACCCAAACTTTATGAATCTCACCCGAAAAATCGACTTTGGTAATCCATCCATCACGAACATCGGTTCCAAAACGTGTGGCTTGATTTTGCAATTCAATCATCATTGCAGGACCTGTAATTCCGTCTGGATAGCCTGGGAAATTTTCCACCTCATTAGTGGTGGTCAATTGTCCTCCCGGTTGCGTGCCTTGGTATAACACTGGAAACATGTTTGCTCTTGCGGCATAGATGGCGGCAGTATAACCTGCAGGTCCTGAACCTATAATCAAACATTTTACTTTTTCTATTGTATCTGACATGATCTTTATTGATTTACTGATGCAAAAATAGAATTTTTTGATACAAAAATTGGAGATTATTTATCAAAAGTTAATATAGAAGTATTCCATTTCACTATTCACGGATTGAAGTTTTTTTTATATATTGAAGTTCAATAATTGAGCATAAATTTTTAATTTATCTATTTGATATTCAATTTTTTGTAAAACTAAAAGTCACCAAAACAAATAAATTATTAATCAATAAATCCAATGGGTGTGATATCTACAGACAAAAACGAAATAAAACTTTATTACCATTCTGAAAATTCCTTGGGGAAACAAACGCTCGCCTATGTGCAATCTACCGACAAAAAAATATTGGCCATTGATATTGCGCAGACAAAGGTAACTGGTACACAATGGATTGAAATGGCTCGGCATCTAGGGGTGACTGTTGACAAATTGATCAATAAACAGCATCCGGATTTTTCACAGCATTATGATGAACATGCCAATTTGGAAGAAGAAGATTGGCTAAAAATCTTGGACAAAATGCCAATTGTACTTACCTATCCCATTGCAATTATAGGAAAAATTTATGTGCAACTTAAAGGTCCTGCCGATTTTGTAAAATACATTGAACCAGACAGCATAGGACTTGATGAAAAGGAGCCTATTTAGCAAAAAATAAGACCACTAAATTTAGTGGTCTCTTACTTTTTAAATTTTTAATACGTATTAAAAATTAATTATCATCCACAGCATCTCCTACATCGTCGGCAGCATCTTCAACTGCATCCCCTACATCGTCGGCAGCATCTTCAACCTCGTTCTTATTGGTATCCCTACAACTTGTAAAAGTTGACATTGCAGTACCTAAGGTAAATAGAACTGCAAAAGTAAGCATGATTTTTCTCATAAAATTGGTTTTTAAATTATTGGTTATTGTTTTATCGTTTTAATCCGCCTTTTAATAAAGATAGTATAAATAATACTATAAATATAAAAAAGATGATTTTAGCAATACCTGCGGCAGCCCCAGCCAATCCGCCAAAGCCAAAAATTGCGGCAATGACCGCTATAATAATAAATATGATGGTCCATCGTAACATAATAAATGTTTTTAAGTTAATATTATATAATCAAGATAATACCTGATTATTACAATATAAAGATAATCAAAATTAGAAATGACAACTTGACTGTATTAATGAGGAAATTAACTCAAATAATTAATTTATCTAGATATCCTTAGAAAATTATCAAATGCTTTACTTTCTATTATGTTACTAAAAAGAAGGTCATTGTCATAAAACTCTTTCGAGACTGGATGGGATTTAAACGCAAGTGATTGTGTAGAGTTCACCAAATCCATTAAATCTCGAAATCGATATTCTCTGTTGAGCCACAGATGTCGGTCTTTCCCTCCAAAAATAATAGGTTTATATTCCAATAAATGTGGGATTTCCTTAAAGGAACTGTCCGTTTTCTTAATAAGAATCGAACAAGTATTAAACCCATCTTCCAACTGATTATAAACTCCTGCAATTGAGAAGGGTTGATGATTGCTTAAGTAGACATGATGCGGATACATTTTACCTTTATACATGGCCGAAGTAAAAAACCCGGTACTAATGACCAAACACCTTCTCTGATCCATGGCCTCTGCATACAATTCATCCTTAAAATCCAAATGTTCTATATTGATGTTCAAGGTATTTGTCAAATTTTGGAAGATTTTCCAATTGTCTTCGAGCGAGGTTGGCAATAGACCCCAAATCCCATAATCCACCTTCCCAGGGTTATCCATGGTTAGTATGGAAAGAATGGATTCCTCCAATCCATTGATAACAGGGTTGGGCTGGTAAAGATTAGGAAACTCAAATTTGGCATTGAATTCCTTTTCTATATCTATACGATGTGCAGTATTGGAGAGCTTATAATACATGATTATATTTAATATACTAATTAACTTAAATAAAGTTTATAACTTTATCTTATAAGGTCAAATTAATATCTCTATCAGAAAATATTTTATATCACCGTTAAGGCCATAAAAAAAGGGGAACAATACTTCCCCTTTTTTACTAACGATATTTTGACATTATTTTAAATCTTCCAGTCGTTTGATATTTGACAGACCTTGCTCAATAGTGTTTTTTTGTGATATCAAAACATCTTTCGTTGAAGATGGTAAGGTAGTTTCCTGCAGAACATCGGTATATTCCTCAACGGACGCCTTTTCGCCTCTAATGGCTTCTTCAAGCATGGCCTCATCATTATCGGCAGAAAACCAAGATTTCACCTCCATCCAAGTACGATGTGCGGCACCTGCAGCACTTCCTCCTTTATCGGGTTCTTCACCAAAATTTTTAATTTCTGATTTTATTTGATGTCCAAAATTATAACGTTCCTGGGATTTATTCCTGAAATATGATTTTAAACCAGCATGCTTGGCATTTTCTGAGGCTTTTTTAAATCCTTTTTCTGCGTCGTAATTCTTTTCCAGCAAATCGTTCAATCTGCTGCCTAATTTGTCTGTGTATTCACTCATGGCTTTTTGTTTTTATAAAATTAACAGTAATGATTTATGAAGTTGAACTTCTTTCTAAAATTAAATAAAACAATGCGACCTTAATGATTCAAAAAATAACAATATTGACGCATATAATGATATATGGTATTTTTCACCATGTTGCGATGAAATCACAGGAAATTTAATTTGGAAAATTGACCAGAATGTTTAAAAAAGCTTTAAAACAATTTTCGTATGAAATAGAATAAACAAAAGAAGACCTCAACTTTGAAGTATGTTGAGGTCTTTCTTACTAACTAACTAACCAACCAGTGTATTGAGTAATTGAATACTCATTTTGTATACTTCAAATCTAGTTCTATAATGTGTTACTTTTGAACTTTATCCATAATTTTGTTGACTGAAATGATAAAACTTTTATATTATTTTAAATTTTAAAATATTTTATATTATTCTAAATTTTAAAATAGATGGTGCCTGAAAAAAAATTTATATGATAGGTAAACGTGTTTAAAGATGATGTATATTTGTTTAACCAGTTCAAATAACAGTAAGGTTTAGTCTTGCTTAATTTTTTATTAAAATTATTAAATCTATAGTCCTCATAAAAATTTTATGAAAGAGTTTAAATTGAGTGCTGAAAGTACGGAAGAAACCGTCACGCAGATACAACAACATATTGGCGGCACCATAAGTGAACGTTTTGGTGAGTTTACCCTTAAGGTAGATAATGAAATTGCTAGAGGCTGTATAAAATTTATCACATTTGATTGGGGCGTAAGTTTGATGGAATATAACATCATTTTTTTTAGTGATATCTTATTTGTTTCAGATACCAGTAATTTCAATCCAATCCTTTTTATATATTGCTCTAAGGGAAATATGTACCATCGTTTTAGCTATGAGGAGGAATTCAACCTTATAGGTGAGTTTCATGCGGCTATTTTGACTTCCAAAAAAAGTGTTGCGCATAATACGCTTTTCCCCAAAGGTCTGCATATGGAAATCAATATTATCCATATCGGCCGAAAAGAATTTTTGAAAAAACGGCTTAACAATGTTGAGCAACTTAATGAAAAATTACACCAAGTGTTCATGGATGACAACGAAAAGCAAGAATTCGCTTATTTTAGTCCCATCCATTTAAAAATGGAAGACCACGTCAAAAAGCTTCGGGACATTAGTACAGATGGTATAACCAGAATTCTTCAAATGGAAGGGGAAGTGTATCAATTATTGTCCATGCACATTGCCAGACATGATAGTTACCATACAAATGACATCATGCCGGGCTCCCTTTTAAAGGACGAATTAAAAATAATCAGACGGTATGCACAAAAAATGTTGGAAGACCCGTCGTTTAATTATGGCTTAGAGCAACTATCGAAGGATTCCGGTCTTTCGCAAGCCAAACTTCAAGAAGGCTTCAAATTTTTGTATACACGCACCGTAACTGAATATATTCGCCATATACGTCTTGAGGCTTCAAGAGAACTCATGAACACTACCGATATGAACATCTCTCAGGTTGTTTATTCAATAGGGTTTACCAGTAGAAGTTATTTTTCAAAAATTTTCAAAGAAAAGTACCTAATTACACCACATGAGTATAAAAAAAAGATTGTGGTATTAATGGAAAATGAGGATTAAAAAAATGTAAGATTTCTTAATACTTTTTTTAGCTGATGAATTCCAGAAATTGGGACCAAAATAATAAAGTGATATTATTTTGGTAATCAAAGCTTTTAATCGATTGGTTTTATTTTCTTTACATTCAGAGTTACTTCGATTCCCCAAAGCATAATTGTTTATTGATATTGTTAAAAGATAGTGTATTTATATGATAGAAATTAGATTAAGTGCTAACAGTATTGAAGGTCATGTAAAACAAATACAACAACATCTTGGCGGTACCATGACAGAACGTTTTGGAGAATATACCCTCAACTTTGACAATGACATTGTCAAAGGTCGAATAAGACTTATTACATATGATTGGGGCGTTAGTTTAACAGAACATAATTATATATGTTTTGACGATATTTTGTTTGTTTCCGATACCTCAAAATTTAATCCCATCCATTTTTTTTACTGTTCAAAAGGAAGTATTTACCAACGGTTCAACTATGAAAACGAATTTGACCGTGTGAAAGAATTCCATTCTTCTATTCTGACTTCGAAAATGAGTGTAGAAC
>JBGTDZ010000153.1:0-6680 GCA_041748055.1 Aquaticitalea sp. | reverse complement strand
GCGAAAAATGGCCAACATTCTCAATAATCAAATTCCGAACATATAATTACCATCGATTATCCTTATGAATATTTCCAAAGAAACAGTTACTGTTCTCTCCATTATAATTCCTCTTACCACTATATCTGCCAGCTGTACACCCAGCACGGCTTACTTTTTTAATAACCCTGTGAATAATTAAACAAAAGACCCGGCGTTATGTACTTGAAGATTCATATATCTTTGATCCATCAAACAAAAAACTTCACTAATGTCCAACAAAAAATGTATCATTTTAGTAAGTTGCCTACTGCTAAATTTTTACGCCTTCGCACAGCAATCGGCAACATATACCAATGAATTGGTCGATTATCAAAAAGCACTTACACTTTATAACAACAAACAATATCAGGCCGCTCAATCAATGTTTGATAAGGTTATGGATGAGACAGAAGATGAACAGTTGGAATCCGATTGTGCTTATTATTATGCCAATTGTGCAGTTCGGCTCAACCAGCTGAATGCAGATAGTTTGATTGAAGATTTTGTCGAAAAATATCCAACTTCAACAAAGAAAAATACTGCCTTCATTGATGTGGCAGATTATTATTTTGATAATGGCAAATATGCTTATGCACGCAAATGGTATGAAAAGGTGGATGAGGGAAGTATTTCAAGGACCGAGCGTGATAAATTTTCCTTTAATTATGGCTATAGTCTTTATTCCACCAAGGATGAATCTGGTGCCCAAAAATATCTGAATCGTGTGGTAAATTCAAAGCAATATGGTTCTCAGGCAAAATATTATATTGGTTTTATGGCTTATGAAGGAGACGATTATAATAAAGCGAATGAGTATTTTGAACAGGTTAGTGGCGATGAAAAATACAAGGAGAAACTTTCCTATTACCAAGCGGATCTGAATTTTAAACTTGGTAATTTCGAAAAGGCAATTTCAATGGCACAAGATCAAATGCCAAAAAGCAGCCCTGCCGAAAAATCTGAACTTTCGAAAATCATTGGAGAAAGTTATTTCAATCTTCAAAAATACGAAGAGGCCATTCCGTATTTGAAGGAATATAATGGCAAAGGAGGCAAATGGAACAATACCGATTATTACCAATTGGGCTATGCCTATTACAAACAGAATGATTTTGAAAAAGCCATTTCGGAATTTAACAAAATAGTGGGCGGGGATAACAGTGTTGCGCAAAACGCTTATTATCATTTGGGTGAAAGTTACATCAATCTCGATAAAAAACAGGAAGCCCTCAACGCATTTAGAAATGCTTCCCAGTTGGATTATGACCTGAAAATACAGGAGGATGCATGGTTGAATTATGCAAAGATCAGTTATGAAATAGGCAATCCATACCAATCGGTGCCACAAGTTTTGACGAGTTATCTTGACAAATATCCAAAAACAGCAGTGCGGGAAGAAATAGAAACCCTTTTGATTGATTCCTATATTACTTCCAAAAATTATCAGGAAGCCTTGAAATTATTGGAAGGCAAATCAAGTTTTGAAAACAAAGTGGCCTATCAAAAGGTCACCTTTTACAGAGGAATAGAAATCTACAACGAAGGAAATTATTCAGAAGCAAAAAAAATGTTCGAGAAATCCTTAAAAGAGCCAAGGGATGCTAAATTTACCGCCCGCGCCACTTTCTGGAAAGCCGAATCCGATTACAACATCGGGAATTTTGATGAAGCGCTCATTGGTTTCAAACAATTTCAACTGCAAGCAGAAGCATCTACCACGCCAGAGTTCAACAACTTGGATTACAATCTGGCATATTCCTATTTCAAACAGAAAAATTACGCCAAAGCCACCGAACTGTTCAAGAATTTTATTGCCAATAAAAAGGATGACAAGCTTCGTTTGAATGATGCTTACTTGCGACTTGGTGATGGGTATTTCGTGTCAAGCAACTATCAGGAAGCCATCGCTGCCTACGATAAAGCAACCGCTCTCAATGAAATCGAAACAGATTATGCCGCTTTTCAAAAAGCAATGAGCTATGGTTATATAGGTCAAAGCAACACAAAAGTTCAGGAATTGAGTGGTTTTATAGACAAATACGGGAAATCTTCTTTGAGGGATGATGCCATGTACGAATTGGCCAATTCCTATGTAAAAGCCAATCAAAATGACAAAGCTTTGTCGATGTACGACCGCTTGAACAGTGAATATAAAACAAGCGTTTTCGTCCCAAAATCTTTATTGAGACAAGGTTTAGTGCATTACAACGCAAGTCAAAATGACCAAGCCTTGAACAAATTCAAAAAGGTGGCCAAAGACTATCCGAGTTCCGAAGAAGCCATTCAAGCCGTGTCCACAGCTCGTTTGATTTATATCGATTTGGGTCGGGTGGATGAATATGCCACTTGGGTAAAAACCTTGGATTATATCAATGTCACCGATGCCGAATTGGACAGCGCCACGTATCTGGCTGCTGAAAAACAATATCTCGATGGAAATACGGACAGTGCAATTAAGCAATTCAACAAATATTTAAATGAATTCCCAAATGGAAATTATGCATTAAAGGCTCATTTTTATTTAGCAGAGCTTTATTCAAAAAAGAATTTGCCAGAAAATGCACAACCTCATTACGAATATGTGGTCGATAAATCCAAAGGTGAATATACCGAACAAGCTTTGGTAAAATTATCAGAAACATATTTGAATGCTTCTCAATGGAACAAGGCGTTGCCATTGTTGAAACGTTTGGAAACCGAAGCCGATTATCCACAGAACGTGACCTATGCACAATCCAATTTGATGAACGCTTATTACCAATTGGAAAATTATAGGGATGCAGAAGCTTATGCTGAAAAAGTTCTAGGCAAATCTAATTTGGATAATAAAGTAAAAAGTGATGCACAGATTATCATCGCCCGTTCTGCTATCAAAACTGGAAACGAATCCAAGGCTAAAACCGCGTATGCTGAAGTGGAAAAAATTGCAACCGGTGCTTTGGCTGCTGAAGCTTTATATTACAATGGCTATTTCAAAAACAAGGAAGGAAATCACGAAGCCTCCAACACAGTCATTCAAAAATTGGCAAAGGACTATTCAAGTTATAAATATTACAGTGCGAAAGGATTGGTGGTGATGGCAAAGAATTTCTATGCCTTAAAAGATGCCTTTCAAGCCACATATATTTTGGAAAGTGTCATAAAGAATTTCGCGGAATTTGAAGATGTTGTATCAGAAGCAAAAGCAGAACTCAACAAAATAAAATCAGAACAAGCCAAAACCAATTCATCAATCACATCGGACAACTAGTATGTCTGTCTCCTCGAGCCTGTCATCCCGAGCGGAGTCGAGGGGCGAGAGGTCATAATATAGTTGCAAACACAATCAAATAAAAAAAATGACATATCAAATCAAATATATCCTCACCTTAGCGGTTTTTTCAAGTTTCACTAGTTTTGCCCAAGAGCGAACCAAGGATACTCTAGATACAGAAGTGGTCAATGTTGTGAAACCTTACACACCAACCATTTCAGATGCCTTCAAAATTAAGGAAAACCCTACTTTGGATGATGAAACCACAACAACCAAAAAGGCCATCAAGTACAATATTTTTTCTATTCCAGTGGCCTCTACTTTTACTCCTGCTAAAGGCAAAGCAGCAACTGTGAATAAGGCCCAACAGGAAAAACTGTATGATAATTATGCATCATTGGGGGTAGGCAATTACACGACCATTTTGGGAGAAGTCTATCTCAACCACGAATTGGGTAGAGGGGAAACCGTGGGAGGCTATTTTAGCCATCATTCCTCAGGTGGAGGCATTGAGGATGTGTTGGTCGATGATGGTTTCTGGAATTCGAATTTAAATGTC
This sequence comes from Aquaticitalea sp., assembly GCA_041748055.1. Classification (GTDB taxonomy): domain Bacteria; phylum Bacteroidota; class Bacteroidia; order Flavobacteriales; family Flavobacteriaceae; genus JBPOFM01. Next base: position 2,847 of record JBGTDZ010000153.1, on the reverse strand, counting down.
AACTACAGCAAGAAACTACGTGATTATTCATGGTCTGTCGATGGCGGAGGTTTGTATCAAAAATACAATTGGTATGGCCTTCCAGAAGGATATTTTGACGCCACTACTGCCGATACTTTGGATGTTGGTCATACTTTCATTGGTGCCAATATTGGGGGGAAAATCAAGTTTGAAGACAGCTATTTTAAACAAGCTTTGGTTCGTTTCCGGCATTTTTCCGACAATCAAAGTTCTAACGAGAATAGGTTTGTTTTAAAAGGCGAGGTCGATGTTCCCATCAATGATGAGATATTCTCAACCGAAGTGACGCTGGATTATTTAGGTGGTTCGTTTGACAGGAATTATTTTACTGTTGATGGATTGAAGTATGGAAACATCAATTTTGGCATTGCACCACAATATCAACTGACACAAGATGATTTGACTTTAAATCTTGGCGTGAATTTGGTCTATTTAAATGATACTGAAGCCAGCAAGAATAAATTTTATATCTATCCAAATATTACAGCAAGTTATCGCTTGGTGGATGAAATCTTGATTGCCTATGGTGGTGTTGAAGGCGGATTGAAACAGAATTCCTATGAAAACTTTGTGCAAGAAAACCCCTTTGTTTCCCCAACATTGTTCATTACCCCAACAGACCAGGTTTATAATGTAAATGCTGGTATTAAAGGAAAATTATCCAATAGCATTGGCTATAATGTCAATGCTCGTTATATTGCGGATAACAGCAGAGCTTTGTTCAAATCCAATAGCGTATTGGGTGAAGCCACGGAAGATTATCAACTTGGCAATTCTTATAATGTGTTGTATGATGATGTAAAGACCTTTTCGTTTTCCGGTGAATTGAACGTGGACGTCAACCGTAATTTTAAATTGGGAGCAAAGGTGGAATTCCTATCCTATAACACCAAGTCCGAACCTGAACCATGGAATTTGCCAGATCTAGAGACGTCCTTATTTATGGATTATCAAATAGATGAGCAATGGTTTGCAGGAGCAAATTTGTTTTATGTAGGTGAACGCAAAGATGAGTTTACAGAAGTTGGGAGCTTGGTTTTGCCAGTTCCTGTGACCGTTAAATTGGACAGTTATTTTGATGCCAATGCACATGTTGGCTATCGGATTACAGACCAAATTTCAGCTTTTGGAAAAGTCAACAACATCGCCAACCAAGATTACCAACGATGGTTCAATTATAAAGTTCAAAGTATTCAATTTTTGATTGGGGCGACGTATCAGTTTGATTTTTAATAACTCCAAATTAATGGTGAGTGGATTTACATTCTCAGAAATATAATACTAATAAACTTGAACTCTCAAAAAAGCATTCCAATCGGGATGCTTTTTTGGTTTATTAGAATAAAAATCAAAAAAAATTAATATCGGATAGTATAAAAATAGAAACTATCCGATAAATTTGTATCTTTGGGGAATGTTAGAATTAGATTTGACATATCGCAATGAGCTCAATCCTTTATTTGAGCGTCTTGAAGCAAAACTGTCCCAATTAAATAAGCACAGGCCTTTGCCCACAATGGCACTGAATAAAATCAAGGAAGCCCTTACCATTGAATGGACATACAATTCAAACAGCATTGAAGGCAATACGTTGAGTCTTCGGGAAACCCATATGGTGCTGCAAGAAGGGATTACCATTAAAGGAAAATCCTTAAGAGAGCATTTTGAGGCAAAAAACCATGAGCGTGCCATTAACCTTTTGTATAAATTGGTAGAAACACGCGATTTTCTTTCTATACAAGACATACTTTCGATTCATAGTTTGATAATGAATTCTGTTGAAGAGGAATTTGCAGGAAGACTTCGCAATGGAGGTGTTCGAATTTCGGGGGCTAATTTTGTTCCGCCCAATGCTTTGAAAGTATCCATTTTAATTGATGAACTTTTGTTGTTTGTTAAAGAAAATCCTTTGGGTTTAAATGCTATTGAGCTTGCCACGGTATTTCACCATAGATTTGTATGGATTCATCCATTTTTTGATGGCAATGGGAGGACAGTAAGGCTGGCAATGAATCTTTTGTTGATGAAGGCTGGCTTTCCTCCGGCTATTATTTTGGCCAATGACCGTTTAAAGTATTATAATGCGCTCAATGAGGCAAATAAAGGGCATTTTGAAAAGATGATGCTATTGATGTCGCAAGCCCTCGAACGCACTCTCAATATTTATTTAAATGCGTTGCCTGGCAATACTTTGGAGTATACCGAGATCTCTAATTTGGTTGAAGAAGAAAATCTTCCTTATGGTCAGGAATATATCAGTTTACTTGCCAGAACCGGTAAAATTGATGCTTATAAAGAGGGCAGAAATTGGCTTACCACTAAGGAAGCGGTAGCAGATTATATCAAAAGAAGTAAACAAAAAAGATAAGCGTTCCATTTGGAATGCTTTTCTTATTTTTACGGTAAAGAATATTTTGCTTAAATATGAAAAAATTCCTCACACTAATTATTCTCCTATCGCTTTTTTCCTGTAAGAAAGTTGAAAAAATCCAAGTCGATACAATTGTCATCAATGGGAACATATATACAGTCAATACGAGTTTCGATAAGGCTCAAGCTTTTGCAATCAAAGATGGAAAGTTTTTGGACATTGGGCGTAACAGTGATATTCAGGAAAAATATGAATCACACACTACTATCGATGCTGAAGGTCAAACAGTCCTTCCTGGCTTTATTGATGCACACTGCCATTTTTTGGGTTTGGGGTTGAATCAACAAAGTGTGAATTTGGTGGGCACCAAAAGTTTTGAGGAAGTAGTTGACAGTGTGGTGGCTTTTCAGAAAAGAACAAATTCCGAATTTATCATTGGAAGAGGCTGGGACCAG
>JBGTDZ010000152.1:0-6848 GCA_041748055.1 Aquaticitalea sp. | reverse complement strand
ATCAATGCAGAAAAAACAAAAGGCATCAAAGTAAGAACTGAAAAGGATTGGTAAATAGTATTCAGTCTCAGTATTCAGTTTTCAGTAAATACAAATGAAAAAAATTCAGTACATATCAATAATCCTAATGCTATTAAGCACGGCATTTGTTTCTGCCCAGATAAAATTTGAATCCAAATTGAGCAAAAACAAACTAGGTGTCAACGAGCGTCTGCGTGTGGATTTTGAGATGAACAAAGATGGTGACAATTTCAATCCTCCGAGTTTTGAGAATTTTGTGGTCGTCGGAGGCCCCAATCAATCTGTAAGTCAGTCTTGGTTGAATGGGGTGCGATCGTTTTCAAAAACCTACAGTTATTTTTTGGCGCCAAAAAGACAGGGGAAATTTACCATTGGACAAGCAAGTATTGAAATTGATGGCGAAACGTATAAAACTGTTCCTGTGACTGTGGAAATCACTGGTTCTGTACAACGTCCCAATGATCCTGATAATGCCGTGGCAGTTGCGGATGACAACATTCATTTGGTGGCGGAAATCTCAAAAACCAATCCATATCTCAATGAAGCCATTACTGTGGTTTACAAACTGTATGTATCCGCAAATACTGGGGTAAGCAATTGGCGCGAAATCGATAATCCGAAATTCAATTCGTTTTGGAGTCAAAATATCGATATGAAAGGAATGAAGGTCGAAAACGGCACATACAACGGGCAAGATTATCGGTATGTTGTGTTGCGAAAAACAGTTTTGTATCCACAGAAAACAGGCAAATTGGAAATTGAACCTTTGAGTCTCGATTTAACCGTTGAGGTGCCAACAAATAGACGGGACATTTTCGGTGGCCGATTGATGGCCCAAGTACATAAAAGCGTTTCTGCAGGGAGCAAAACAATCAATGTAAAGCCTTTGCCAGAAAATGGTAAACCAGAAAACTTTACAGGAGCTGTAGGCAATTTTAATTTTAAAGTTACCACATCCAAAACACAATTAAATGCTACAGAATCACTTCAGGCAAGGGTGGAAGTCACTGGTAATGGAAATTTGAAACTGTTTCAACTCCCAAAATTGACATTGCCAAATTCCCTTGAAGTTTACGAACCTGAACATTCAGAAAATGTCAATACAGATTTAAATGGGATGCAAGGTGGTATTTCTGATAACTATACGATTGTGCCACAATTTAAAGGGAAATACCCAATTCAGAATGCATCCTTTTCCTATTTTGATTTGAAAACCGAAACTTACAAAACCATTTCATCTGGAGATATCGTGATTGATGTTATGGAAGGGCCGACAAACTCGACCAATTCCGATAATAATTTTGCAACGTCAGGCAATGAAAAGCAGCCAGTTGAGATGAATGAAAATCAATTTGCATTCGTTAAGACCGACGCGAATTTAACCCCCATACAACCTGATTATTTCTTTAATTCCAATTGGTTTTGGGCATCTTTATTGTCTCCGCTTTTATTGATTCCATTGGCCATTATTTTAAGAAGGAAAAAGGACGAACGTGACGCTGATGTTTTTGGCAACAGGATCCGTACGGCAGACAAATTGGCTAGAAAATATCTAGGTGAAGCCAAGAAATCTTTGGGACAAAAAGAGGCATTTTATATTGCGCTAGAAAAAGCGTTGCATAATTACCTTAAAGCAAAACTTCATATTGAAACTGGCGAATTGAGTAAAGAACGCATTAAAACCTTATTGAAGCATAAAGGGGTGGATGATGTTACAGTTGAAGATTTCAATGGTATTTTGAGCAATTGCGATTTGGCACGTTATACCCCTTTGACCGAAGTGACCATGCAACAGGATTATGACAAGGCAGCGAAAACCATTTCCACTATAGACAAAGAAATCAATTGAAAATGAAATCATTTCTTTATATATTGACATTCTTAATTGCTTCAATATCGTTTGCACAAAATGAAAGGTTGTTCGAGCAAGGAAATGCATTGTACAACGATGGGAATTATGAACTAGCCATTGAGAAATATGAAACCATTCTAGACAATGGGAAACATTCAGCAGAATTGTATTTTAATTTAGGGAATGCGCACTACAAACTCAGCCATATAGCACCGAGTATTTATTATTATGAAAAATCCTTGCAGTTAAAACCGAACGACAAGGAAATAAAAAACAATATCGCATTTGCCAGGAATATGACCATCGATGCGGTGGATGCCATCCCAGAAGTTGGATTCTCAAAGTTCGTAAACAACATATCCAGATCCATGACTTTTGAACGATGGGCATTTTTGACCGTAGTATTGATGTTGCTATTTGTAATGTTGTTTTTAACGTATTACTTTACATATGCTTCAGGCAAAAAGCGTTTGGCTTTTATTGGAAGCATGGCTGCACTTGTGTTCTCTTGTTTGGCTCTGTCATTTGCCTTCCATAATTATGATTTGGTTGAAACAGACCAGCCTGCCATTGTATTCGCACAAGAAAGTCAAATAAAAAGCGAACCAAATCTTCGCAGCACGGAAGCCTTTAAACTTCACGAAGGCACGAAAGTACAGATTTTGGATACGGTCAACAATTGGAATAAAATTAGACTGGCCGATGGCAAAACAGGTTGGATTCCAAATGAAGATATAAAGGCACTTTAATTTTTCTTTAACGATTTTATAATTTCCATGTTTTATATTTGCATTCCAGTTAGTTAAATTTTCATGTACAAACAGACGATTTCATATTTTTTTCTAATACTTTTCACGGTGTTCATTTCTGCACCGACAGTGATTTCTGTGATAGAAAAATCGTTTGATACGTCTATTTTTTTTAGTGTTAATGAAGAAGAGAACAAGGTCAATGAAACAAAGACTTTGGAAGTCAAACTTTCCGATATTCAAAAATTTGGCATCTCAATTTTCTACCTTGAAAAAGAAAAATCATACACTACCTACATAAAAAATTATACTCCGCACCATTTGGAGTGTTTCTCTCCTCCACCAGAATTAAGTTAATTATATTTTGATTTCTTGAATGATATTGGCTAATGGCCATCATATCATCATAAACTTTTATGTCAAATTTCATAATTAACCAATTTTATGTTTAAATATATTAAGAGTGACTTACCAGCGAGTATAGTCGTGTTTTTTGTTGCATTGCCATTATGCCTCGGTATTGCATTAGCCAGTGGAGCTCCACTTTTTTCCGGAATAATTGCAGGAATTATTGGAGGTGTTGTAGTTGGTGCGCTAAGTGGTTCTAATATAGGTATCAGTGGTCCTGCAGCAGGACTAGCAGCCATTGTATTGACCGCCATTGGCACTTTGGGAGGATATGAGAATTTCCTCGTGGCCGTAGTTTTAGGTGGAATCATCCAATTACTATTTGGAGTTTTGAAAGCAGGAATTATTGGGTATTATTTTCCTTCTTCTGTGATTAAAGGAATGCTTACAGGCATTGGTATTATCATCATCTTAAAACAAATTCCACACTTTTTTGGATATGATGCAGAGCCAGGGGGTTCTGATAGTTTTATTGGAGCGTCTGGAGAGAATACATTTTCTGCTATAATTAGTATTGTGGATAATATCACTCTTGGTCCAACCATTATAGGCTTTGTAGGCTTAGCCATACTTCTACTGTGGGATAAAGTACTAACGAAAAAGGGAAAGATATTCCAAATTGTACAAGGACCTTTAGTAGCTGTCGTTGTGGGAATTGTGTTTTATGCAGTGACCAAATCCAATGAATCTTTTGCAATTGCACAATCACATTTAGTAAGTGTACCGATTCCTGAAGATGCTGCATCGTTTTTTGGGCAGTTTAGTTTTCCAAATTTTAGTATCATTTCGAGTACTGACGTTTGGATAGTCGCTTTTACAATTGCATTAGTGGCAAGTTTGGAGACTCTTTTGTGTGTCGAAGCAACTGATAAACTAGACCCACATAAGAATGTGACACCAACCAATAGAGAGCTGTTGGCACAGGGGACTGGAAATATTCTTTCAGGATTGATTGGCGGACTTCCTGTTACGCAAGTAATTGTAAGGAGTTCAGCAAACATTCAATCCGGAGGGCGCACAAAATTATCAGCCATCATTCATGGATTGTTATTATTGATTTCTGTGATCTTGATTCCGCGATTATTGAATATGATTCCATTGTCAGTCTTGGCTGCAATTTTGTTAATCGTTGGTTACAAACTAGCTAAACCAGGGTTGTTTAAAAAAATGTACGATTTGGGTTGGAAACAATGGGTGCCATTTACTGTGACTGTTTTAGGGATTGTTTTTATCGATTTGCTTTACGGAATAGGCCTTGGTTTGATGGTCGGTATTGTAGTCATTCTTATCAAAAGTTATCAAAATTCCCATTTCCTCCATATTGAAGACCAAAGTAACGGTAAACATAAAATAAAAATAACCCTTGCTGAAGAAGTGACATTTTTCAACAAAGGAGCCATTTTAAAGGAATTGGACAGTTTGCCAAGAGACACCTATTTAGAATTGGATGTTAGAAAAACCAGATACCTTGATCACGACATTATAGAAATACTTGAGGATTTCGCCTTTAAGGCAAAAGAGAGAAATATAGATATTAAACTCTTTTCAGAGCGAGGCGTGGTTGAAAACCCACCAAGTTTTATAGAGTTCTTCAAATTAATACCAAAATCAGCTTAAATTAAAACATCATGAAAAATAATAAATATAAAATAGTCGTGCTTTCAGATTTAAAAGATTCATCAGCAATCACTTTAAAAAGCACAGTAAGTCTTGCTAAAATGATAGATGGAGACATTGAGTTTTTCCATGTAAAAAAGCCAACAGAAATTATAAAAAGAGAGAATCAACTTTCGGCAATTAGAGATATCAATGAAAAACATCTGATTATCGAAAAGCAAATTCAAAATTTGATAGCTCCAGTTTCCGAAGAATATGGTATTGACATCAACATCAGCTTCTCTTTTGGGAATGTAAAAAATGAAATTGAAAAATACATATTGGAAAATCAACCGGATATAATTGTTCTTGGTAAAAGAAAACCAAAGACCATTAAGTTATTGGGTGATAGTATTACCCAATATGTTTTGAAAATTTTTGACGGTGTCGTAATGATAGCTTCGGATACCAATGCTTTAGATCCAAACGAGGAATTGTCGCTGGGAGTTCTTAATGGGGTAGAACAAACATTTAACATCCCCTTTGCAGAAGATTTAATGGGTCACTCACAAAAGCCATTGAAGTCATTTAAAATACTTAAAAACGCGAACATTTCTAATGAAATTCCATCAGACACCAATAACAAAACAGTAGAATATGTTTTTGAACAAGGGGATAATGCCATCGAAAACCTATCAAAATATCTGTCCAAAAGCAATGTCAACTTGTTGTTTGTTGATAGAATAAGTAATGAATCCAATAACAATAAAGACTTGATGAAATCAGACATTCAGAGTGTTATGGACAGCCTTAATGTCTCACTGTTTTTGGGCGGAGGGAAATTTAAAAATAAATAAACTAATTAGTAGAGTCTAACATAAAACAGATTTTATTAATTTAATACAGAAACATTATGAAAACACATACAAGAGAAACACAGGCAACAATGACACCTCAAAAGTCATTACAATATTTAAAAGAAGGCAACGAGCGTTTCCAAAACAATTTAAAAGCGAATCGAAATTTATTACAGCAGGTCAATGAAACGAGTGAAGGACAATTTCCTTTTGCTACGATTTTGAGTTGCATCGATTCAAGGGTATCGGCCGAATTGGTTTTTGACCAAGGTTTAGGAGACATTTTTAGTGTACGCATCGCCGGAAATTTTGTGAATGAAGATATTTTGGGCAGTATGGAGTTTGCCTGCAAATTGGCAGGAACCAAACTAATAGTCGTTTTAGGGCATACTGCATGTGGTGCAGTGAAAGGTGCCTGCGACAATGCCAAAATGGGCAATCTAACAAAACTCATCGAAAAAATCACTCCAGCCGTTAATGCGGTCATCGAACCAAAAGAGACAAGCTTGAGAAACTCCAAAAATTTAGATTTTGTTGATGCTGTTTCAAAGCAAAATGTCCAATTGACGATTGAAAGAATACATGCTGAGAGCCCTATCCTTACTGAAATGGAAAAGAATGGTGAGATAAAAATCATCGGAGCGATGTATGATATCAACACTGGTACAGTCGATTTTTTCGAATAAAAAAACAATTTGAACAGAAAAATAAGTAAATCTAAAAAGGCAGTATTGACAGCAATGTTGATGCTGCCTATTTTTGCACTAGGGCAAGACAGTAATTTTGGTAATTGGCTAATTTACTTTGGCAACAAACAGTTCAACTCAAAATGGAATCTTCATCATGAGGTACAATACCGAAATTATAATTTCATTGGAGATTTAGAGCAATTGCTTTTAAGGACCGGTTTGGGGTATAATCTCACCGAAAGCTCAAATGTGCTTTTGGGTTACGGGTATATTTTATCAGAAAACTATAATGTTGATACAGACGAAAAGTTTGATGTGAACGAACACCGAATTTATCAACAATTAATCACAAAGCAATCATATAAAGGAATGTCTGTGCAACATCGTTATCGATTTGAGCAGCGTTTTTTAGAGGAAGATTTTAAGCTTAGATTCCGTTATTTTTTAGGATTAAATGTGCCTTTAAGTATAGAAGAAACCAATAGATGGTATCTTTCAGCTTACAATGAAATTTTTGTAAACACTGAATCGTCCTTTTTTGATAGAAACCGTTTGTATGGTGGTTTAGGATATAAACTAAATGATTCTGTCAGAATAGAAGTTGGTTATATGAACCAATTTTTTGAAACCAGTAGTAGAGACCAATTGAATATTATGACTTTCGTTAATTTTTAAA
>JBGTDZ010000151.1:0-4355 GCA_041748055.1 Aquaticitalea sp. | reverse complement strand
AGGGTTAGAGCCAAATTTGCTTTTGAACTACCAAGTGTATACAGGATATGTTATTGAGAGTAATTTGGACAAAAAAGTACAGTTTGAGCCTTCCGTATTCTACCAATTGTTCAGTAGCGACAAACGTTCTACAACCGATTTTAATTTTAAATACAGGCGTTTTGGAAAATATGACGATTATTTTTGGGCTGGCGTATCTTACCGCATGTTGAATGATCAAACCTTTAAACCCTTAAATTTGGGCCCAATGGCTGGGATCATGAAGTCTAAGTTTTATTTTGCATACTCTTATCAGATAACATTAAATGATCTGGCGGGTTATAATTCTGGGACGCATGTAATTACCATTGGCCTGGATTTCCTTCAAGGGATTAGTGACTGTCCTTGTACAAAAGGGACTAATGCGAGATCAACTTATTAATACGCATTTGATTGTTCTCTTGGTAAAGTAATGATACTACAAATTCTGCTCTGATTAAAAATTTATAGGTGCTATGGAGAATGTTATTGATTTTTGTATTGATAAGTAATTTTCTACATTTAGACTTTCATTTTATTAGATTTGTTATCGAATGTGGTCGAGGGTCTTAAAATCAAGTTATTATTTTATTTGTTTTTTGTTATTCAATTATTTGGTTTCCAATCAATTGAATGCTCAATATTCACCTTATTTCCAAAATTACTCTTTATCCGAATACAATGCCGGAAACCAAAACTGGGGAATTTCCAAAGGGGATGATGGAAAAATATACGTTGCAAACAATAATGGTCTGCTCGTTTTTGATGGGCTTCAATGGAGGCTTCATGAAATTCCAAATAAAACCACCATCCGTTCGGTATTAGCTCATAAAGAAAGAGTATATATTGGCTCCTACGAAGAGTTTGGCTATTGGAAAAAAAATGACAAAGGTTCTTTAGTGTACCATTCCTTAAGCCATTTAATCGATAAAAAGGAATTCCTAAATGAAGAGTTTTGGCAAATTATTAGCTATAAAAACGCTATTATCTTCAGGTCTTTCTGGGACATTTATATCTATGAAAATGAATCGATCACTCAAATAAAGCCTTACTCCACGGTGCTTTCGTGTGATGTTGTGAATGATGTCATCTACATTTCCACCTTAAATGACGGCATATTTATACTGGAGAATAAAACATTAAAACCATTTTTCTCTAGCGAATTGATGGTTGATACCAAAGTGGTTTCCATCAACGACTATAATGGAAAATTATTAATATCGACATCGCTCAAGGGATGTTTTGTATATGAGGATGGAAGAATAAAACCTTGGAATTCTCAAATAAATCCGATCATAAAAGAGCATCAACTCAATAGTTTTTCGATTCTAAAAAATGGCAATATGGTTTTTGGAACCATAAAAAATGGCGTTTACATAACTGATACGTCAGGAATCATAATTTCCCATGTTAGTAAGGAAAACGGATTGATGAACAATACAATTCTTGCTCATCATGTCACAGATACAGATGAGCTTTGGCTTGGGTTGGACAACGGAATTGCGTCTGTAAATTTAGATAGTCCGCATACGTTTTACAATGATGTTACAGGCGAACTCGGTGCTGTATATGATGTCATTTTATACAAGGGAACCATATATATTGGTAGTAATACAGGTCTGTATTATCTAGATGCATCAAATACTTTGAAATTCATTGACGGCTCTCAAGGCCAAGTATGGGAATTAAAGGAAATTAACGGACAATTGTTCTGCGGACATAATAATGGAACCTATTTGGTTGAGAATGGAAATATTACATTGGTTTCAAGCCATACAGGAGGCTGGATGCTAAAAAAAATACCAGAAAAGAATAATCTATACGTTCAGGGAACTTATTCCGGCATTGTAAGATTTGAAGAAAATAGTGATAGTTGGGATGTCAATCATTTGGGCGAACCAACCATTCCTATTCGTTTTTTGGTTTTTGAAGATATGCAGTCGGCATGGATTGCTCACGCCTATAAAGGACTATATAAAATCAGATTTGATAAAAACTACGATACAATTCAAGAAGTTAAGAATTACGATTTAAAAGGATTGAAATCCAATTACAACGTGAGGGTTTACAAACTTAAGTCAGATATTATTTTCAAAACTAATAATGGTTGGCAAAAATACGAGCCTTTACTGGACAGTATAGTGCCTTATGAATTCATGAACAAAAGCTTTAGCAAAAATGCTTATATCATCTCTGAAGAAGACAGTGATATTTTGGCGGTTAAGAATGACTATTTTATTGAATTCAAATCATTCACAAATCCAGATTATAAGCTGTCTTTATCAGATAAATATTTTAAGAAAAGATTAATAGTGGGTTACGAAAAAATATCCAAAATTCGGGATTCAATCTACGCATTGAACCTCAATGATGGATTTATGCTAATCAACAATCAGCTCAATTCCGAAAAAACAAATTTAGAACCACCCATTGTTGACGCCTTTGAAGTGGACAAAAATTTACTTCCATTAAGTTCATCAACTAGAATTGAGATTCCTTACAAGAATACCAACTTGAGTATTTCAGTATCTTCGCCAAATTCCCGAAATCATTTTTTTGAATATTCTATATTTAATTTAAATCAAAAGGTTTGGTATCCATTGGAAAGGGAAAAATTAGAGTTATCAAATTTAAGTAGTGGTAATTATAAGGTGTTATTCCGTACTTCGAGGTCATCTGGTGAGGTGTCCTCAACTACGTCATTTGAGTTCACTGTTTTGCCACCATGGTATAAAACTTATAAGGGTATTATAATATTCATAATTGCTGTTATGCTCATTGTGTTCATCATCTATGTGTTTCATAAAAGAAAAGTAGTTAAAGAGCAAGAGGTTTTAATGTTACAATTTGAGACCACTCAAAGAGAAATGTTAATAGAAAAGACAAAAGAAAATGACCTCAAAATTGTAGAGTTAAAAAATGAAGCCCTAAAAAATGAAATAAAGATAAAAAGCAAGCAGCTTGCCAACACAGCCATGGCTTTGATCAAAAAAAATGAGGCATTGCTAGAACTCAAAAACGAGTTGCAACAACACAAAGTTGGATTTAAAAATCCATTTACATTTAAAAATTTGATTAAAAAGGTAGATTATTCCATTGGCCATAAAGATGAATGGGAAATCTTTGAATACAATTTCAATCAGGTTCACGATGAGTTTTTCCAAGAATTAAAGCGACAATATCCACAACTAACATCCAAAGATTTAAAAATCTGTGCATACATTAAAATGAATCTTTCCACCAAGGAGATTGCCCCCTTATTGAACATATCTACAAGAGGCGTTGAGACCCAACGTTATCGTCTCAAACGAAAACTACGTTTGGAATCTGATAAAAACTTAGTAGATTTTCTTGTGAATTTCAAATAAAGTATCCTTCAAATTATATTATTGACAGCTCAATAATACGTCATAAGTACGTCAATGACCCAATTATCAATCGATTTCGTGTAATTTTTTATACCTTGGAGCTACGTCATTGCTGACATATTAAAATTTTAACTAACATGACGTATGAAAAATGTAAATAAAACGTTAATTTTTTATAAATTGCTTAGTACCTTGTGTCATCTAACACGCAAATTAATAACTTTATGAAAGCTAAATTCAAGTGCTTATTCTTATTACTATTTGTTTTCTCTTTTTCTTACTCACAACAGCTCAATATTAGTGGAGTTGTCACAAGTGCTGATGACGCAATGCCATTGCCTGGGGTGAATGTCTTAGTTAAAGGCACGACTACTGGGACGAATACTGATTTTGACGGTAATTATTCCTTGACTGTTCAAAGCGGAGCTGTCGTGGAGTTCAGTTCTGTAGGCTTCCTGACAGTCACGGTTACTGTAGGAAGTCAAACCACCATAAATGTTGCTATGGAAACCGATGTGGAAGCACTAGGTGAAATAGTGGTCATAGGTTATGGTACTCAGCGTAAAGTTGATTTAACAGGTGCAATTTCAACGGTTAAAGCCGAAGATATAGAAAAGACACCTAATAGCAATGTGATGCAGTCCTTGCAGGGTAAAGTTCCGGGGGTCCAAATTGTGAGTAATGGCTCGCCGGGAGATTCGCCAACCGTAAGACTCCGAGGTGTAAACTCATTTGCAGCAGGTAGTAATCCTTTATTCGTGGTTGACGGTATGTGGTACGATAATATTGATTTCTTGGACACTAGTCAAATAGAAACCATTAATGTACTGAAGGATGTGTCCTCCATTGCCATATTTGGTCAAAGAGGTGTGAATGGTGTCATCATAATTGAAACTAAAAACGGAAAGTTCGAACAGAAACCTACAGTAACATATAATGGATATACCGGGATGCAGTACGCACAAAATG
>JBGTDZ010000150.1:0-2106 GCA_041748055.1 Aquaticitalea sp. | reverse complement strand
AGTGAGGGCGTCAAGGTGAAAGACAATCAAATTCAGGATTTTGATACGTTATTTTGGGAACCTTCTAAAGAACCATAAATATTCAAATCCCAAATTCCAATGCGGTTTTTGGAATTTGAGATTTGACAATTGAGATTTTATTCTAATATTTCCTAATTTCTATAAAATTTACAAATAATTGCAAATTCCCATCCATAGAAATACTCAATAACACCATAAAAAAACTTCAAGCTTCCAACTTCTGTCTTCCATCTTTATTAAGTATATTTGCACTTTAGAATTAATCTAAATTGCGAGCATGAAGTTGAACAAACAAGACATCTACAGAGCCCTCGAAACTATTTCTGCACCAGGCGAAGGTCAGAATATGGTTCAAAGTGGTGCTGTGAAAAATATAGTGACCTTTGCTGATGAGGTTATCGTGGACATTACAATCAACAATCCAAGTCTTCAAGCGAAGAAAAAAACTGAAGTGGAAATTATGAAAGTCATTCACGATTTGGTATATGAAAAGGCCAAAATCACGGTGAATGTCAAAGTTGATGCACCTTCAAAACCGGCCTCAAATGTTATCAAAGGAAAACCAATACCCGGAATCCAAAACATCGTGGCAGTAGCTTCAGGAAAAGGAGGTGTGGGCAAATCAACTGTAACGGCTAATTTAGCCGTGACATTGGCAAAAATGGGTTTTAAGGTCGGAATTCTCGATGCCGATATTTACGGACCTTCGATGCCAATTATGTTTGATGTGGAATTGGAACGTCCAATGGCTGTCAATATCGACGGAAAATCAAAGATGAAACCAGTTGAAAATTATGGTGTAAAAATTCTTTCGATTGGATTTTTCACACAACCCAATCAGGCAGTTGTTTGGCGTGGTCCAATGGCAGCAAAGGCTTTGAATCAAATGATTTTTGACGCACATTGGGGAGAGTTGGATTTTATGCTGATTGATTTGCCACCAGGCACAGGTGATATCCATCTGAGTATCATGCAATCACTTCCTATTACGGGAGCTGTTGTGGTCAGTACGCCTCAAAATGTCGCCTTGGCAGATGCAAGAAAAGGCGTTGCCATGTTTCAACAGGAAAGCATCAATGTTCCGGTTTTAGGAATTATCGAGAATATGGCTTATTTTACTCCAGAAGAATTGCCAAATAACAAATATTACATTTTCGGAAAAGAAGGAGCCAAAAATCTTGCAGAAGATTTAAACGTACCTTTTTTAGGGGAATTACCATTGGTACAAAGCATACGGGAAGCTGGAGACATGGGCCATCCTGCAGCCTTGCAAACGGCAACTTCTTTGGAACAGGCTTTCGAAAAACTGACACAAAATGTCGTGACAGAAGTTGTAAGGCGTAACGATGATTTGCCGCCCACTGAAGCAATAAAAATAACAACCATGGCTGGATGTTCAGCAGTTAAAAAATAGTCTCATGACAACAGAAGAGTTACGATTGAATATTGAAAGGGCTTTAGACGAAATTCGTCCTTTTTTGCAAAGCGATGGAGGGGATATCTCGTTGTTGGCCATTGAAAATGATAACCTCGTCAAAGTGCAGTTGCAAGGTGCCTGTGTCGGCTGTAGTGTCAATCAAATGACATTGAAGTCCGGTGTGGAAATGACCATTAAAAAATATGCGCCCCAAATTGAACAAGTGATCAATGTGGTTGCTTAATTTCTATGAAAGTGGGAATCTCATAAATGATTCGACAATTACTAAATAAATGAACAATTCAACCTGCAAGGTTTTCAAAACCTTGTAGGTTTTTAATAAAAAAAAGAATGCAGTAATCCGATCCTGAAGGTTCGGGACTGCTTTCGCAGGAATACAATGATTAAAACCGATTTACTCATCATAGGCGCAGGACCAACAGGATTATTTGCAGTGTTCGAAGCCGGATTATTAAAGTTAAAATGCCACTTAATTGACGCCTTACCACAAGCTGGAGGACAATGCTCGGAAATTTATCCCAAAAAACCCATATACGATATTCCAGGATTTCCAGACATTTTGGCTGGCGATCTAACAAAAAATCTACTCGAACAATGTAAACAGTTTAAACCTGGTTTCACCTTGGGAGAACGTGCCGAAACCATAG
>JBGTDZ010000149.1:0-9356 GCA_041748055.1 Aquaticitalea sp. | reverse complement strand
CTGTAAATCATCCAATTGTAGAGTTATTTTTGTGGTAAATGCCAATGTGCCTTCACTTCCTGACAATATCTTGCACATATTGAATGGTTCGGAGGAACTTGAAAACACTTCCGATTTAATCAACTCATCTATGGCATACCCAGTATTGCGACGATGTATTTCAGGTTTGGGAAAGTTATCAACTATTTGTTTTTGAACAGTTTCTGGCTTCAATTCGGAATATATTGTTTTGTAAATATGACCTTCCAAAGAATCATATTCAGTTTTTTTAAGGAACTCAATTTTGGAAACCTTTTTAAAAACAACTTCGCTACCATCGCTCAGAATTGTTTGCATTTCAATCACTTTATCCCTAGTGACCCCATATTGGATGGATGTTGTTCCGGAAGAATTATTTCCAACCATGCCACCAATCATACATCGATTGGAGGTGGAGGTATTTGGAGCGAAAAACAAATTGAACGGCTTCAAATAGTTGTTCAATACATCCCTGACCACCCCTGGCTGGACGGTTACTGTTTTTAGCTTCTCATTGACATCCAGTATTTTAGTGAAATATTTAGATACATCCACAACAATTCCTTCGCCCACACACTGGCCAGCCAATGATGTTCCGGCGGTTCTTGGTATCAAAGATGTTTTGTACTTAGCGGCGAAGGAAATGAGCAGTTTTATGTCCTCTTTATTTTTAGGATAGGCAACTGCAATGGGTAATTTTCGGTAAACCGAAGCATCAGTAGCATAAATAGACCTATTCAACTCATCAACAAATAATTCTCCTTGGAGTTTGGTTTTGAGCTCGTTGAGTAAGTTGTTAATATCTATAATCTTCAAGAGTAATTAGTTATAAGATGTGCCATAAATTTGTTATAAAATTAAACGATAAATCTTAATTTTAACATAAGATTGACGTTATATTTCATACATAAGAAATGTTAAAAACCTATTTTTGCTAAAACTTAAAAACTTAAAATTATGAAAAAATTATTTTTAATTGCGACCACCTTTTTAGGATTTACCACGGTGGTGAGCGCACAAGATATTTCCGAGAATGCGATAGGGCTTCGTCTGGGAGACAGTGATGGATTCGGAGTAGAAGTTTCTTATCAAAGAGCTGTAGGCGACAACAATCGATTGGAATTTGATTTGGGAATCCGTGATGGGTCAGATTATGATGGTTTTAAATTGGTGGGTCTTTATCAATGGGTATGGAACATTGATGGTGGTTTTAATTGGTATGTGGGACCAGGTGCTGGACTGGCGAATTATAGTTATGATGAAAACTATTTCAAAAATAATGACAATAATAACTTTGATGACAGTGAGACATTTTTATTTCTTGCAGGTGATATAGGAATTGAATACAATTTTGACATTCCTTTAATGATTTCTTTGGATTTTAGACCTGAGTTTGGATTTGGTAATGACGATTTAGACAATAATAACTTAGATTTTGATATAGGACTCGGAATTAGATATCAATTCTAATTGAAGAAACATTAATTTTTATAACCACCTTTTTCAGGTGGTTTTTTATTTCAGTTCCATACAGCTTTTTAAGGTGATTTCATAAAGGGATTCATATTGCGGCACCACATTATGTATGTCAAACCTTTTAGCTTCCAATTTCGCATTGGCCTTGAATTCGCCTAGTCGATTGGAATCCCTTAATATATACAATGCATTTTTTGACATGTTCTCAATATCGTTCACTTCACTCAAAAACCCAGAAACCCCATCAATATTAACTTCAGGTATCCCGCCGGTATTGCTGGAAATCACTGGAACACCAGATGCCATCGCTTCCAAAGCTGCCAAGCCAAAACTTTCGGTGATTGACGGTAGAAGAAATAAGTCGCTAAAGCACAATATTTTGTCTATCTCATTACTGTTTCCAAAGAAAACGACTTTATCTTCAATTCCCAATTTACGGCAAAGATTTTCAGCCTCAGCTTTTTCTGGACCTTCACCCACCATCATCAATTTTGCTGGTATTTCTTTTTGGATGTTGTTAAAAATCCTAATTACATCCGGGATTTGTTTCACCTTTCTGAAATTGCTGATATGAGTGATGATTTTTTCATCATCCTTTGCCATAAATTCACGCTGACAATCAGAAAAATGAGTTTTATATTTACTTAAGTCAATAAAATTGGGAATTACATTGATTTCTTTCTTAATATCGAACAACCGCAAAGTGTCCTCCTTTAAACTTTGTGACACCGAGGTTACAGCATCAGATTTATTAATACTGAACGTGACAGCAGGCTTATAAAAAGGATGGCTACCTACCAAGGTAATATCTGTTCCATGTAGCGTAGTGACAATTGGAACATAAATGCCTTCTTCCTGTAGCATTTTTTTAGCCATATAAGCTGCATAAGCATGCGGAATGGCGTAATGCACATGCAGGATTTCGATCTTATGGAGTTTTACCATATCCACCAATTTACTCGATAAGGCCAACTCATAGGGCTGATAAAGGAACAGGGGATATTCTGGCACATTGACTTCATGGTAATGCGCATTGCTGCCCAACAAATCCAAGCGAACGGGCTGGCTATAGGTAATAAAATGGATTTCATGCCCACGCTTGGACAAAGCCAGGCCTAACTCTGTAGCTACTACGCCGCTGCCTCCAAATGTCGGATAACAAACAATACCGATTTTCATTTATATATTTTAAGTGTTGTTATGTTAATTGGTGCCCTATTGTTAAGTAACGTAAGCTTATTGTTGGTAACAAATTTAAAACAACTATAATTACTTTTGGCACTCCAAGTACTTATTTACGCTACTCAATAATTGCTTCGTAAATCAAACGTTGGATTTCTGTTCTAATACCTTCCTTAAGCAAAGCATTGTTGTTCGCTGTTGGGTAGGTTCTATTGGACAAAAATACGTAAACAATTTCTTTGTCCGGATCTGCCCAAGCCATAGTGCCGGTAAATCCCGTGTGCCCAAAACTTTTCATGGAAACACAGCCACAAGTTGAACCCTCACCACTCAATTGTGGCTTGTCAAAACCAAGACCCCTACGATTGCCACTGCCACAATAATAACAGGTGTTAAATTTCTCAAGGGTTTCCGTTTTGAAATATCGTTTACCTCCATAAAACCCTTTTTGAAGATACATCTGCATTATTTTAGCCACATCATTGGCATTGCTGAAAATCCCGGCATGGCCACCTACCCCTCCTTGCATTGCCGCTCCCATATCGTGCACGTATCCTTGGATTCTTTGGTATCTATAATAATTATCTTCCTCGGTTGGAACTATATTTGTGTTGCTAAACATATTGGCAGGATTGTAGGTAGTGAAATTTGCACCCAAAGACTCATAATAATGTTCTTGGACCAATTGATCCAAAGGTTTGTCGTAATGTTTTTCGATATATTCCTTTAAAAGGAAATATCCCAAATCACTATACTTGTATTGCTGGGATGGCAATAAATCACTATTTCTTATTAACTTCATTATAGAATCGGGATAATCCTTTTGCAGATAGATTTCTTCAGCCACTTTGATACTGAAATTTTCACTGAACTTACGCCTATACAGCAAAGCACTCGGTTTTTTTGTTTCAGGATCTAACGTTGAAATATAAAATGGCATCCAAGGTTTTAATCTTGAATAATGGGATAATAATTCTTTTAAGGTAATGTTTCTCTTGTTAGAGTCGCGAAAGTCGGGCAGTAACTGTCCAAGTTTAGAATCAAGGGAAATAACACCTTTGTCTTCCAATTCCATCACCATGGGCAATGTAGCGAGTATTTTTGTCAACGATGCCACGTCATAAACATCATTGAATTTTACCTGCTCTTTTTCATTATACACATGGGTCCCAAAAGATTTATTATAAATGACTTTCCCTTTGCGGGCTACCAACAATTGCAATCCCGGAGTGGTTTTATGATTTATGGCCAATAATGCCATGGAATCCAGTTTCTTCAATTTCTGTGAACTCATTCCCACACGTTCTGGTAAACCATAGCTCAAGGATTGTATCCCGTTGATAATGATTCCGTCGCCCAATTTAAAATTTTCTCCGGCTGAGACTGGCAAATTCCCTTTGGCGGGAATGGCACCAAAAATCAACTGGGCAGACTTTCTTTGGGCAATCTCACTGTTTTGGTAACTCATTACGATGCCTTCAATGTTCTCAATGCTTCTCAAGTCTGAAAGCGCATATGGCCTTGCAAAAACATCAAGAATGACAGTATTTGTCCTTGCAATTTCATAGAGCCAAACCAATTCGTCATCCGTGAAATTATAGGGTTTCCATGGAGTTGCATTCGATTTATGAAAGCCGATAATGACCGTGTTGTACTGTTGAAGTGAAGTAATCATTTCATCAAGTTTATCGGCATTGATTTCGTGTACCTTGGTGTATTTTTTCAATTCATCCAGAAAGGAAGAACCATCATCATCACCCATTTTAACATAGGCTATTTTTCGGGTTTCAAGATGCCGCAAGGGTAAAATCTCTTTTTGACTTCGCACCACTGTAATGGCATTTTCCATCAGTTCCTCATATAGTACATCATCTTTGAGTCGATTTAAATCTTCAACCAATTTGGTAGTACCAATCGGCCTGTAATTATTTAAACCCACCTTATATTTAGCCATAAGTATTTTCTTGACTGAGTGTGCCAATCGTTCTTCAGAAATATCTTTATTGTTGTAAGCTTCCGTAAGTTTTAAAATACCTTTTTCAGGATTTTCAGACATCAAAAGGACGTCATTTCCAGCCAAAAATGCTGCCAAATCAATGTCCGCCGATTCACTAAAAGTAGAAACCCCTTTCATTCCCAACGCATCTGTAAAAATGAGCCCCTTAAATTGTAATCGCTCTTTAAGAATATCATTAATGATTATTTTGGATAATGATGAAGGTACTCCGTTAGTCGGCTCTAAACTAGGCACATTCAAATGAGCAACCATAACACTTGACAAACCTTGCTGAATCAGTTTTTTGTAGGGATATAATTCTATGGAATCAATCCGCTTTTCATTGAAATTTATGGTAGGTAAGGTTTTGTGTGAATCAGAATCGGTATCTCCATGACCAGGAAAATGTTTGGCACTGGCCAAAACCCCTGCCTCTTGCATGCCCTTCATGAAGGCCGATGCTTTTTTGGTAACATTGTCCCTATCCTCGCCAAAAGAACGGTTGCCTATAATGGGATTTTTGGGATTGGTATTGATATCCACATCCGGAGCAAAATTAAAATGAACGCCAAGACGTTTGCAATGCTCTCCGATATAACGCCCTGTCTGCTCTACTAAATTGTCATCTTGTATGGCGCCAAGGGTCATGTTCCATGGAAATGCATAGGTCGAATCCAATCGCATGCTCAATCCCCATTCGGCATCCATCCCTATTAACAACGGAATTTTCGAAGCGGCTTGCAGTTCATTATTGAGTTTTGCCTGACTGACTGGATCGCCATTTGAATAAATAATTCCGCCAATTTTTTGGTTGAGAATCAAATTGACGCTTTTTGGTTTGTCCAGTTTTTTTTCCTGTGAAAACACCTGCACCATATATAACTGCCCGATTTTTTCCTCTAGGGTCATTTTATTGTAGATACTATCAACCCATTTTTGTTGTTTCAATGCGTCCTTTGCATGCAATGGATTTGTGCTTTCTTGAGAATAGGAATTCTGAAAAAGAGCCATAAAAAAAATGAGGGAGCAAATAAAACGCATATATAATTTGGGCTTATTGAATCTATTGGTATTAACTAAAAACTATGCCAAAATAGTACATTTGGTAGGAAGACGATAGTACTTTAAGATAGATTTATTAAGAAGGTTATTAAGAAGATTTGTACTTCGTTCTAATTCAAGAATCTTGAGTGCCAGCTCTCGCTAGCGGGAACTTCCCAATTTTCGTTATACTCTGCAATATTTGCAATAAGATTATTAAAAACGATCGTATTTTTTGAAACGGCTTTTTCCTTTGCCATTTTCTTGAAATCCAACAAGGATTTATAAGCGATGAAATCTCCTTGTTTATAAGAAACATTCATTTTATCCAATAAATCCACATCATATTCTTTTTCCAATTGTTGGATAAAATTGACGGATGCATCGATGGAACAACCAGTTGCCTTATTCAGGTTTTGATTCAATGCAATGATGATAAATCTCTTGTATTTAATCTCATATCCGGATTGCAAATCACTCCCATGGGCCGTCCAGTTTTCAATGAAAATATCCATTTTGGATTCAATTTCCGAAATTTCTGCGTCAGTAAAAGAGCGATTGGCTTGGTAAATCCAAACGCGAGATTCTTCGGGTAAGGTGTTGAAATCGACTAACATTTTATTATAATTTTTTACAGGAACAAAGTTACAATTTTACATCCAATCTCCACCTTGGGATTCAACCCTAAATAATAGAAAGTCATAGATAGATTTTGCATCTTTTTCTTTTACATAAGGAATGGTGACTGATTTTGAAGCGGTATAAATGACGACCGAGGCAATTTCTTTTCTTTTTTGAAACAAACTTTGACTTAACTCAACTGCCTGGATTTTATTGATTTCAAGAATATTGGTGATTGTATCTACTGCTCCACTCCCCACTGTGACAAATCTTTCAGAAACATTATAATGTGCTTTTTTATATCTAAGGCGTACAAAAAGGATCACTATTGGAACTAAAATGAGATTCAACCATAGAGCGGTTACATCGAAAATCAAAAATGCTACGCTGTTTATAATGAAAATTGGCAACAATGATTTGAGAATCAAAATACGTCTGTAGTAAGTCTCTGGTTTTAAAACTTCGTCTTCAATCTGATAATCACTCAGCAACTTATTGAGCAAATGGTTAATTTGATATTTATCCAATGCGATAATTCCCAGGTTCTTGCTCAATTTCTTATTTGCCATTGCCTGTTTGACATCGAGGGAATACAAATTGAAATAGCGCTTTAATCTATTTGTTTTTACTACGATATTTTGGATTTTGCTAGGTGTTAAACTTAACGACACCTTATTGAACAAGCCTTTATTTATTTCTAACGTTTTTTGATTTTCAATCACTTCCAAATTAAAATTCGCAATGAATATTCGGACAACCGAAAAAAGCATCGAAATTAGCAGTCCAAGAAAAATAATCAAGACATAGATGTATAGAAATTTAATCATAGTGTCACCTTCATATTCAGCATAGCCGTCAATATCCATATCAAATTCTAAGTTTTCGATATAATCTTTAAATTCATAATACAACCCTAACACAAAAGAAGCTATAATTGCAAAACTCTTTAAATGATTGTGCAAAATTCCTTCCAAGAGCAACCGTTTTATTGATGCCTTGAAAAAAACATTGGTGTTCTCGGAAACTTCAAGATTCTCGCTATCAACATTAATCCTATTAAACAATTCCTTTTTAAGAAGTAAAGCAGTTGATTTATCTAAGGCAGAAATTTCAATCTCTGATTTCTTGTCGCCCGCAGTCTCTATTTTTAGAGATACTACATTGATTAACTGTTGTACAAAATTTTGTTTGATGTACACATTTTGAATCTTCGATTTTGGAATCGTCTTATTATCTTTGTTGATAACTCCAGTTGACAAATGAAAATCGGTTTCGCTAAGATGAAACTTGAAATGAAGATATTTTAAAACCGCAATGATAAATATGATGATGAAAATACCCAAAATAATGAGTATAATGTTCATCGGTGTCAAACTGAGAAAGGATTTCTTACGGACCAGCCCAAATGCAAGAGCAATAAACAGTGCAAAGAAATTCTTAAAGAATTTTATCACATTGAATGCAAAAATGATAATAATACCCTTGGAAGATTGCCTAATCGGTTGTGAGAAGTCCACTTTTTCCATTCACTTTAGAACTTAAGAAATCGTTAATCTGTTTCGCTTCTTCTCTTGGTAAACCTTTTATGCTTAAATCACTGCCAGCTTCACCTGCGGTAAAAATATTAAGTGTTGATAAATGAAACTTTCTAGCCAACCAACTTCGAGACTCTTCAATATGCTGGATTCTTGATATTGGAACCGTAGTTATTGAATTGACCAAAAGACCTTTGGCATAAATGACATCATGCTCCCGTATGGCATATTTACGTTTTTTAATAGCTAAATATGAAATGACAAAATCGAAAAGACAAATGAGCAAAAGAATTGTAAGCGCATACCAAAAATTATTTTGAAAAGTGTCGCCATCAACAAAGCTTTTTGCAACAAACAATAATGCAAATAAGATAGCATACAAAACAATTTTATTCACTGCAATGATTTTGTAGTAATCTTTGGAAATTGGCTTTAGACTTACCTCGTCCAGCTGTGGTAAGGAAAAATCATGGATTTGGGAATTAGCGAAATTCATGGTACAAGAGATTCATTATTGATTCATATTCTCACTAATCTTTTGGCTATTTTTATGCGCTTTGTATTGAAGATAGCTATTCAAAAAACCCATGATTGAAAAACATAAGACAAACTTTAAGATGGAAAATGGTTCTTGATTATATAAATCGAATAAGGCCATTAACACAGCAAAAATCAATCCTGAAACTATTCCCGCAATTATGCAGCGTTTTCTTGAAATTGGCTTTTGCATCATATTTCAAATTTTTATCAGACCGTTCTCATTCTATTAAATCGATATGCCGATCGTGATATCCTAACAAATACAAAACTCCATCCAAACCTATGCTTGATATGGCACTTTGTGCATTATTCTTTACCGTTGGCTTGGCATGGAACGCGATTCCTAATCCAGCCAAATTTAGCATTGGTAAATCATTTGCGCCATCACCAATTGCTATGGTCTGGTTGATATCAATCCCTTCTTTATCTGCAATTTCTTGAAGGTATTCGGCTTTTTTATTGCCATCAACAATCTCTCCAATGTAGTTTCCTGTTAGTTTGCCATCTTTTATTTCCAATTGGTTTGCATATACATAGTCTATACCCAATTCCTTTTGCAAATAATTTCCAAAATAGGTAAATCCACCTGATAATATAGCTGTTTTAAAACCATATTTTTTAAGCGTATCGATAAGACGCCTCGCTCCTTTTGTTAATGGTAAATTGATAGCAACATCATGTAACACATCTTCGCTCAACCCTTTTAACAGCTTCATCCTACTTATAAAACTTTCATTGAAATCAATCTCGCCATGCATAGCAGATTCTGTAATTGCTTTAACTTCATCTCCAACACCTGCTAATTCTGCTAATTTATCAATGACTTCAGCTTGAATTAACGTTGAATCCATATCAAAACAAACCAATCGCCGGTTCCTCCTATATATATTATCTTCTTGAAAAGCGATATCTACATCTAAATCTCGGGATATCTGCATAAATTTTTC
>JBGTDZ010000148.1:0-2527 GCA_041748055.1 Aquaticitalea sp. | reverse complement strand
TATTGCCATTCTTAAAACACAACCAACCGACCTTAGGATGTTTTTTTATAACCTGCTTCAAAAAATGCCTGAATTGACAAAGGATTTTTCATATCCAGATATGGGTTTAAAATTCTTTAAAAAATTGCCTGTTATGTTTTTCGGTGGCAAGGGTTCTAAAGTATTGGCGCATTATGATATGGATTTGGCCGATCTTTTGCATGTCCATTTTCATGGAAATAAACACGTGACCTTGTTTGCTCCAGAACAAGCAAAACATCTATATAAAGTGCCCTATACGGTTCACAACCTGGAAATTATTGATATGGACCAACCGGATTTTGAGAAGTACCCTACTTTGCAATTGGCAGAAGGTATTTCTGTGGAAATGAAACATGGTGATGCCTTGTACATGCCTAGTGGATTTTGGCATTACATAACTTATGACGACGGTGGTTTTTCCATGACATTGCGTGCCTTTCCCCGCAAACCGCTTCGGCTGGCAACACTGTTTAAAAACATTGTCTTCATGCGAACTTTCGAGAATTTAATGCGCCGCGTTTGGGGTCAGGCATGGGTCGATTACAAAGAAGAAAAAATGGTACAGCGCATGAACCGTAGATACAAAAAACAACATCAAGGTGCGTAAAAACTCCTATATATTACATCTTTGTTTTGCTTGGTTTGTTGGTTCGGCATTGCTGTCTTGTGGCATCAACAAATCAATCAATAACCGTCCGGATATCTCTGGATATAATGCCAACATTCCAGAAAGGGTAAAAATCAATGATTCCACCTTTGAAGCTGGATATAACTTTCTGTCCAAAAACAAACAAGGCCTTTGGGAATTATACGTAGAGGGCGACCCATTGGAGATAGGATTGTTGACAGGTAGTTTGACACAAGAGTTGATGTACACCCAAGAGCAGGTCTTTTACGATAAAATCAATGATCTGGTACCTTCGGAAGTGCAACAAAAGTTTCTCCGCAAATTCCTGTCTTGGTACAACCGTAAAATGTTCAGGCATATCCCCGATGCGTTTAAATCTGAGATCTATGGGGTTTCAAAATATGCCTCCAATGATTTTAATACCATTGCACCGCCCTATCTGCGGGCTTTGTATCTACATGGATCACACGACATTGGGCATGCCTTGCAAGATTTGGCATTGGTAGGTTGTACCTCCTTTGCCGTTTGGGACGACAAAACCGAGGATGGCGAATTGCTCCTCGGACGTAACTTTGACTTTTATGCAGGGGATGCCTTTGCTGAAAACAAAATCATTGCCTTTGTGAATCCCGATGAGGGTTACAAATTTATGTCCGTAACTTGGGGAGGCTTTATGGGCGTTGTTTCTGGGATGAATGAAAAAGGCTTGACCGTTACCCTAAATGCTGGAAAATCCAAAATTCCTTTGGTGGCAAAAACACCAGTGTCAATTGTGGCAAGAGAGATTTTGCAATATGCTACGACCATTGATGAAGCCATCGCCATCGCCAAAAAACGCGAAGTATTCGTCTCGGAAGCCATTATGGTTGGAAGTGCTATCGACAATAAGGCCATTTTAATTGAAGTATCTCCGTATAACTTTGGTATCTATGAATCAGAAAAAAACAACGCATTGATTTGTTCCAACCATTTCCAAAGTGACGCCTTTAAAAACGATCATCGCAATCGAAAAAACATCAAGGACAGCCATTCCAAATATCGATATGATCGCATGAACGAATTGCTGTCGGAGGCACCAAAATTAAATCCTGCAAAAGCAGTCGACATTTTAAGAAACAGGGATGGATTACAGGACCAAACCCTTGGTTTTGGAAACCAAAAAGCCATCAACCATCTCTTGGCACACCACGGAATCGTTTTTCAGCCAGAAACCTTGAAAGTTTGGGTATCTTCCAATCCCTATCAACTTGGAGAATTTGTTGCCTATGATCTCAAAGAGATATTCAACAAAAGTGCTGAACGTTCTTCTTTCACATCACTAGCGCATCCTTCTTCCATTATTGAAGAAGAACCATTTGTCCATAGCCAGGCATTTCAGGACTATGAAACCTATCGTGTTTTGGAACACAAAGTGGAACAAGCTGTCGCATACAAAATGTCCGTTGCTACCAATGACCTCAACAACCTGATTCTTTATAATCCCGACTATTGGAGGGCCTATTTCCTAATTGGTACCTATCACTACCAGCAAAAAAATTATAAGGAAGCACTTCACTACTTTGAGCTTGCCAATAGCAAGGAGGTCACCACGGCGTTGGATGCAAAAGAATTGCGTAAATTAATCAAGAAATCCAAACGAAAAGCGAATAGATGATTCCAGGTATAGAACTAAAATCGACCCTCGAAATCAAGGCTTTTCAGGAAACAAAACTTAAAGAAGCCTTGAGGTATCTTTCTGAAAAGTCACCTTTTTATCAACGGCTTTTTAAATCGCATCATATCGCCATTTCTAACATCAAAACCTTGGAAGATTTGGCAAAACTCCCTACAACATCAAAGGACGATTTACAGCGTTTTAACAATGATTTCTTATGTGTG
>JBGTDZ010000147.1:0-17622 GCA_041748055.1 Aquaticitalea sp. | reverse complement strand
CACTTCTTTTCCAATTACTAATTGATATTCGGGATTGTTGCAGGCTTTGACAAAGCCTTTTTCCTCAGCACCTTGACCCTTAAATTCCAGTTGGATGCCAACATGTGAGAAACACATTTTCACAAAATCCCTGACCCGGGTTGTTTTTCCTGTGGCAATCACCCAATCTTCTGCTACATCGGCCTGAAGGATCATCCACATCACTCTTACGTAATCCTTTGCATGGCCCCAATCGCGTTGTGCATCCAAATTTCCCAAATATATTTTATCTTGAAGTCCCAGAGCAATCTTTGAGGTGGCTCTGGTGATTTTACGCGTTACGAAAGTTTCTCCCCGTATTGGAGATTCGTGATTGAACAAAATGCCATTGCAGGCATAAACATTATAGGCCTCTCGATAGTTTACAGTAATCCAATAGGCATACATTTTTGCAACAGCATAAGGACTTCTTGGATAAAACGGTGTGGTTTCTGTTTGTGGCACTTCCTGAACTTTTCCGTATAGCTCTGATGTTGAGGCTTGGTAAATTCTTGTTTTCTTTTCTAAGCCCAGTATCCTGACGGCCTCAAGCAGTCTCAACGTTCCCAGTCCATCTACATTAGCGGTATATTCCGGGATTTCAAAGGAGACATGTACATGGCTCATCGCGGCCAAATTATATATCTCGTCCGGTTTTATTTGCTGAATGATTCTTATAAGGTTGGTGCTATCGGTTAAATCGCCATAATGGAGCACGAAATTACGGTTTTCATCGTGTGGGTCTTGGTAAAGATGGTCTATCCTATCGGTATTGAACAACGAGGATCTTCGTTTGATTCCATGTACTTCGTATCCTTTCTTTAATAAGAATTCACTTAAATAGGCTCCGTCCTGACCGGTGACTCCTGTGATTAACGCTACTTTTTTTTGCATTTTAGAAAATAATCTTTAATTAAAATAAAATCAATAACCGTTTTAACTTTAACGATGGCAAAGATACTGTTTTGTGATAGGAAATGATAACGAATACCGACGATTATTTCATGTTTTGTACAAGACCGTCCAAATCCTGAAACCAAAAATTCTGGCCAAGATATTTACGTTGTGCCTTGGAATTATCCATGACACTATACTTTGGTCTTTCGGCTTTTGATTGATAAGACCCTATAGCAGAAATTTTACTTTTGTCATAATCAGGAAAATGTTCGGCAATTTTAATAACAAAATCGTACCAAGTTGCTTCCCCTTTAGCGCTGAAATGATAAATGCCATAGTCATCGCTTTTGGTAGTGATCAGCGAATAAATGAATTTAGAGAGTTCGATGCAACTTGTAGGAGTGCCTCTTTGTTCTGTAGTGATGGATAAATCGGAATTCTGTTGGATTTTGGAAATTATAGAGGTCAAAAAGTTTTTAGGGAACTTGGAGTAAAGCCAAGAAGTCCTGATTATAAAATAATTATTTAGAATTTTAGTGATTTCCTTTTCACCGGCCAATTTAGAGCGTCCATATACGTTAATCGGATTGGTTTCATCCGTTTCCTTATAAGATAAGCTTTTCTTGCCGTCAAACACATAATCTGTTGAAATATGGATCAATATGATGTTGGACGCCATACAGAATTCTGCCAGATACCTAACTGCTTCCGAGTTAATTTTAAACGCTTCCTCGGTCGATTCTTCGGCCTGCTCTACATTGGTATAAGCTGCACAATTGATGCAATAATCAAACGTATGGGAGCTAAAATAAGTCTCAATCTCCCCTTTTTTTGAAATGTCCAAATCTGCTTTTGTAACAAATACAAATTCAATAGTATTGTTGTTGACAAGATACAAATCTTTCAGTGTTTTTCCCAACTGTCCGTTTGCACCTGTTACAAGTACTTTTGCTTTCATCGTATTGAATTTTCAAAAGTTGGAAGGATTTTATCCTTTTCGGAAACAATAAATTCTTCTTCTGGTAGAATCCAGTCAATGTTCAGGGAAGGGTCATTGTAAATAATCCCACCTTCTGATGCACTGTTATAATAAGTATCGCATTTATAGGAAAAAATAGCGGAATCGCTCAAAACAATAAATCCGTGTGCAAAACCTTTGGGGATAAACAATTGTTTTTTGTTTTCCTCGGATAATACCAATGAAAACTGCTGCCCAAATGTTTTAGAATTCTCTCGGATATCTACAGCCACATCCAATACATTGCCTTTTATAACACGCACTAGTTTTGCTTGTGCAAAAACACCCGTTTGATAATGCAGGCCTCTTAAAACACCTTTTGAGGATAACGATTCGTTGTCCTGAACAAACTTGATGTCCTGACCGATTAATTCGTTAAAGCTTTTTTGATTGAAATTTTCAAAAAAATAACCACGTGAGTCCTCAAAAACTTTTGGTTCTATGATAAAACAGCCTTGCAGATGGGTTTCTTTTAATGTCATTATTT
Source organism: Aquaticitalea sp. (assembly GCA_041748055.1). Classification (GTDB taxonomy): domain Bacteria; phylum Bacteroidota; class Bacteroidia; order Flavobacteriales; family Flavobacteriaceae; genus JBPOFM01. The sequence goes on along the minus strand of JBGTDZ010000147.1, from coordinate 15,202 downwards.
GTTGTTCAACAAGCCTAATAAATTCTTTCCGTAACCACTCTTCATCAATGGTTCAGCCAATTCCTTAAATTGGCTTTCATTGATAAAGCCCATCTCGAAAGCGGCAGCCTCGATAGCACCAATCTTTAATCCCTGTCTTTCTTCAATAACTTCCACAAATTGGGACGCCTGCATCAATGACTGGAAGGTTCCTGTATCCAACCAGGCTGTTCCCCTGTCAAGAATACTTACATTGAGCTTGCCTTGTCTGAGATATTCTCTATTTACATCGGTTATTTCCAATTCGCCACGATGGCTGGGCTGAATGTTTTTTGCTATATCAACAACATTATTATCGTAGAAGTAAATTCCTGGAACGGCATAATTGGATTTTGGCTGCTCTGGTTTTTCTTCAATGGAAACCACTTGTCCGTTTTCATTAAATTCAACCACACCGTAGCGTTCCGGATCATGAACCCTGTAAGCGTAGATGATTCCACCGTTTGGGTTATTATTTTCCTGTAAAAGTTTGGACAATCCCGATCCATAAAATATATTATCCCCTAAAATAAGCGCCACTTTATCTTTACCAATAAAGTCTTCTCCAATCAAAAAAGCTTCCGCAAGTCCATTTGGCGCTTCCTGTACGGCATACTCAAAATGACAGCCGTATTTGTTGCCATCTCCCAACAAGTCCATGAAAAGTGGAAGATCTTTAGGGGTGGAAATGATCAAAATCTCTCGTATTCCCGAATACATCAAGGTGGAAAGCGGATAATAGATCATAGGTTTATCATAAATAGGCATCAATTGCTTACTTATGGACAGGGTCAAGGGATGTAACCTGGTGCCAGAACCTCCTGCAAGTATTATTCCTTTCATCTCAATGGTATTGGTTTTGGTAATAGGTCTGATATTCGCCGCTGGTTACATGCTTGAGCCATAATTCGTTTTGCAAATACCAGCGGATGGTAGTTTTCAAGCCTTCTTCAAACGTAAGTGAAGGTTGCCAGCCAAGTTCGTTTTTTATCTTTGAGGCATCAATGGCATATCTTAGATCGTGACCTGGACGGTCCTTGACATAAGTGATCAATTTATCAGAAGTTCCTTTTGCCTGTCCCAATGCTTCATCCATTTGTGTGCACAAAAGCTTTACCAAATCAATGTTTTTCCATTCGTTGAAGCCTCCAATGTTGTAGGTTTCCCCGTTAATTCCTTGATGAAAGGCCAAATCAATCGCTTTGGCATGATCTATGACATATAGCCAATCTCTGGTATAATTTCCGTCACCATATACTGGCAATGGTCTGTTTTGTAGGATATTGTTTATGAATAAAGGAATCAATTTTTCGGGAAATTGATTGGGCCCATAATTATTTGAGCAGTTTGTAATGATGTATGGCAGTCCATAGGTTTCACCATAGGCTCTCACAAAATGGTCGGAACTTGCTTTAGAGGCCGAATATGGCGAGTTGGGGTCATAGGAGGTGGTTTCGGTAAAAAGTCCTGTTTGGCCCAATGTCCCATAAACCTCATCGGTGCTGATGTGATAAAAGCGTTTGTTGTCATAATTAGTCTGCCAAAGATTTTTAAAAGCATTCAACAAAATCATGGTGCCAATAACGTTGGTATGAACAAATGCCAACGGATTTTCTATAGATCTATCCACATGGGATTCGGCCGCTAAATGTATTACACCTTCAAATTGATGTTCATTGAAAAGTGAATTGATAAATTCTTCGTTTGTTATATCGCCTCTAACAAAGGTATAATTGGGCAAATCTTCTACGTCTTTTAGATTTTCCAAATTTCCCGCATACGTCAAGGCATCTAAATTGAAAATATGGTAATTCGGATATTTTTGTGAAAATAATCTGACGACATGCGAACCAATAAACCCAGCTCCTCCTGTTATAAGTATATTATTCACTCCTTTTTAATTTTTTCTCTTGGGCTATCAAGAATTTATTAAACTCTTTAAATATTAAAAACAGTAATGCAAGTCCTAACGTGACAAGCGCAAAAAGCCACTTATTTTGTTTCTTTACCTTAATTCCAATGTCCTGAAAGCCTGAAATGACATTAATGTAATTCAGGTTTTGTGCTTTTTTTAGTGCAATTTTCTCCAGTGCCAGATTATAATTTCGTTCCAAATCGAATAACTGAAGCTCATTGGTAGTCCTAATATTTTCGGTGCCCATGTAGAAGGTAGTGCCCGTTCCTGCAGGGCGATTCAACTTTTGTTCGTCATCGAGCATGATTTTTTTGTAATCTGTCCTTAGCGAATCGATTTTTTCCAACGACATTTTTATATTGTTTGCCTGAGCATCCAGATTTGCCAATTCGGTTTCCTTCAGACTTTGGAGGTAGGGTGTGATTTGAAAGTTTAAAATACTCTTTTCTACCTTTCTGAAAACAGATTTGTCCTTAGCATCTAGCACTATAAAATATTCCTTATAATCTACAATGGTGAGATTCTCTTCAAATTCTGTAAAAGTGACGTTTTTTAAGGTAGTGGAGTCAGCTTCTTTCACAAATTCATCAAATAAGTTCAATCGTGTGTTTTTTGTGTTCCTTGCTTCAATACCTATCGAAATTATTTTAGAGGCTTCTGAAGGTGTGACGCCCAAAACTTGAGACAATACCAACGAATCTCTACTTCTCGCCAATTGAGAATATAGTTTAATGTTTTCGACCAGTTGTGTAGAGGTTTCAAAATTAGGCTGAACCACCATAGTTGAAGTGTAAAAGACTTTTTGATAACGGTCTGAAATGAATCCAATGCCAAAACCCAAAATGGCAGCAACTGTTAAGATGATAAAATTTCTTCTAATAAAAAGCGCAAGAAGAATTAACAGCATAAATATCTGTTCAAATATATTAAGGATAAAATCAAATACCGACTTAAACGCTCTTCCAATAAGATTGAAAATCTCAACAATATCTATTTCTTCAGAATTTGATTGCTTAGGTAAATCTTTATTCATGGTAGTAATCTAATTAAATATTTGTTCTAGTATTTCTCTCGTTATTAAATAGGTAGGCTTTACCCCAGAAGTGCCCAAACCTCCTGAGGCCAAAGTGCTTCCGGTTTCTAATGGGTTGTCACTGGCATAATAGGCGTAACGAACCTTTACATCTGGGTTGATGCTTCCCCTTACTTTTGAAGCTGCCTGAATTGCCTTTTGGTAGTGGGCGCCTTCCATTTCCAATCCAATGACATTCCAAGTGGAGTTAAAAAAGAACTTCAAAATCTCTTTATTTTGTAATGAGGTTCCCAAAACAGTAATCATCGACCCTTCGCATACATGTATGCCATGATTATCAAAATCTGCTTTGGACAACTCGTTTTCAAAAGGATAATTGTCTGCAGTACCTTCAAAAATATGTGCCGACGGAATCATTATGTCGCCTTTACCACCTTCCAGAATCCCCGCCTTTCCCATAATAGAAATTGATTTTACATTCAAATGAACTTTTTTTCCGTTGATTTTAAGGGGCTTTAACAATTCGTCCATTGTTTCATATGCCTGTTCTCCAAATGCATAGTCCATGACAAGTATAACTGGTTGCAATCCGTCGTTGGGTTTTTTTCCGATTTCGATATCTGTTTTGGAAAAATCGATATTTGCCGTATCAAAAATTTGAATGTCAATGTTGGTTCCTGATTCGTCTGGTATGTAAATCATTCCCCTTTGCAACGCTTCTTTGGTCACTTTATTGCGCAGTGTTTCATTGTCCTTTTGGCTTAAGGCTTCATAAACTTCAATAATGGTCTTTTTTAATGCATAAGATTTAAGAGCCTGGTGTGCAAACAATGAATTCATCACACTATGCATATTGGCACTGATAATGTGGATTGGCCGGTCTATCATATTATTCTTAAACAAAGACTCTTTGATGGTGTCGGCCCAAATTTCTCCATGTATATGATGGCCCAACCGTTCTCTCAAAACGGGACTGAATGTAACAGTACGCTTATTATCATTGACCACCTCTTCGATGGCCAGCTTACCTAACCAATATACCAGATGCAACAGTCGGTCGGGTTGATTGGGCAACGCGAAGGAACTGTAAGCCATTGTCAATTCATTAAATGTTCTCCCTAAGATGTTTGCGGTGTGCGTAATGGCAATCTCTCTATCCTTTTGCGATAATTCTCCCTCAGCAGAGACCGCCTTTTCTAGTTTTATCCAATCTCGAGTGGTGGTGCCCTGTTCGTCAATCAAAACACGTTTACTAATTTTGTGGGATTCGACGAACATAAAGGTCAAATGTGTAAGAATATCATATATCTCAGAACGACCTCGCGTAATTTCAATATTCATCTGCTCCTCATCAATTCGGAAACAGTTTCGTCTTCTTTTTGGGGGAATGATGGCCTTAAAATGCGAATTTGTGTAGCCTTCGTCGCTGGTTAAATTAATAAATGTGCATTCTTCAATGCCATACGGAAGGCGGTCTATAACATAGAGAAGGCCATCAAGTTCGGCTTTATCTTCGCCTATGGAACCATAGATTTCAGGACGCAAAAGAAGTAAGGCCTCTCGCAGTGTTTCTCCAGAAATACCCATTGGTTTATAAAATCCACGGTTGAACAAATGTCTCATGGTTATATACATCCTTTCAATGGCATTTGAGCTCTCTTGAGCTCTCGTTCTTGCATGATGTTTTTTGTTACTCATAATAATCTTTAACCTGCAAATATAATATTATTTAGTTAAGTTCAACTTCGTCAAGGCGTCTCCAATTTGGCGGTCGTTGGAAAGCCTTGGGATTTTATTTTGGCCTCCCAATTTTCCTATGGATTTCATATAATCATTAAATCCATTCTTTTTTACAATGGTTATTTTGAGAGGTTGGAGCACTTTTCCATCAATTAAATCCAAATAATATGAATTTTGGTCTTTAAGGGAATTTTCAATTTTTTTGACAATATCATCCAAATCATTTGGTTCGTTTTCAAATTCAATAAACCATTCGTGGTATGGCAAACCTTCGTTTGGGGTGATTTGTGGTGCGACTGTAAATTCGGAAACCTGGAGATTGGTATTGGCCAAGGCCACTTTCAAGGCCTCTTCAACCTCTTTCCCAATTACATGCTCTCCAAAGGCTGATATGAAATGCTTGATGCGGCCTGAAACAATGATGCGGTATGGTTTTGTTGAGGTAAATTCAACGGTATCACCAACATTATAAGCCCAAAGTCCTGCATTTGATGAAATGATCATTACGTAATTTATTCCGAGCTTCACATCTTTTATGGTTATTCGATCTGGATATTGATTAAAGAAGTCATCGGCTTTTACAAACTCATAGAAAATTCCAGAATTGAGTTGCAGCAACATTCCTTTTTCATTTTGTTTGTCCTGAAAAGCAAAAAACCCTTCGCTTGCTGGATACAATTCAATACTGTCGACTTTTCTTCCAATTAGATTTTCAAACTTTGCCCTATAAGGTTCAAAATTGACACCACCAAAAATGAAAAGATTGAAATTCTTGAAGACCGTTCCAATCTTTTTTCCTGTTTTTTGGTTGATTCTTTCGAAATACATCTGCACCCAAGATGGAATTCCTGATATTACGGTCATATTTTCCTTTAACGTCTCATCCACTATCGCATCCACCTTCATTTCCCAATCCTCAATACAATTGGTTTCCCATGACGGCATTCTGTTTTTTTGTAGATATTTAGGCACATAATGGGCAACGATGCCCGACAAACGACCCAATTTGATGCCGTTCTTTTCTTCCAAAATTGGACTTCCTTGAAGAAAAATCATTTTGCCATTCACAAATTTAGTGTTGCCCGTCTCTGCGATATACATTAAAATCGCATTGCGAGCGGCTTCAATATGGGTGGGCATACTTTCTTTTGTAATGGGAATGTATTTTGCTCCGGAAGTAGTGCCAGAGGTTTTAGCGAAATAAAGGGGTTTTCCATTCCAAAGCACATCCTCCATTCCTGCTACAGCTTTTTCTATGTATGGTTTTAAATCCTCATAATCCCTAATCGGGACACGTTTGACAAAATCTGAATGAGAATTGATACTGATAAAATCATGGTCTTTTCCAAATTGGGTGTTGACGGCTTCTGAAATGAGCATTTGGAAAACCTTTTCCTGAGTTTCAAAAGGAGCATTTGCCCATTTTAAAATGGATTTTTTAATAAGTGAAGCAAATGGTTTGGCTATAGCGGATTTTAAAGATACCATTATTTAAAATCAATAAAGTTGGTAGGGTTAACTGGATAGCCCTTGCTCCACAGCTCAAAGTGCAGGTGGGGTCCTGTGGAATATTCACCCGTATTCCCGGCCATGGCAATAACTTCACCCGCTTTTACCAAATCACCTTGTTGTTTTGTGAGAGAGCTGTTGTGCTTATATACCGAGATTAATTCTTGGCTATGCTCAATGATTACCACGTATCCGGTTTCTGATGTCCATTCCGCAAAAATAACGGTGCCAGAGGCTGTGGCCTTAACAGGCGTGTCTTTTGCCACCACGACATCCACAGCATAATGTTTTGTTTTTAAATCATACCCTTCTGAGATGGTACCATTCACGGGAGGAAACAACACGAAATTAGAATTTGTGATAGTGGTTTCAAAAAGGTTATACTTGTCTTCTTTATCAACCTTTTCCCGAAGCAATGAATCTTGCTTGGTTGGTGTTAAATTTGGTAATTGATCATCTTCACTTGCGGCATTTATTATGGAATCCCGATTGAACTGAACCGTTTGAACATCGCCGGACAATACGCGTTTTATGGATGCATAGTACTGTTCATTTAGCGCCATTACTTGTTGAAGTGAATCGGTTTTAAAGTTCAGTTCGGTGGCTTGTTTTTTTAGTTTTGCCGAGGAATAACCCGGGATGAACTCGCGTAAAGTTGTAAAAGCGATTAAAAAAGTTGTCCCCGCAATAAGAATGATAGCCGTTAGCATTACAATAACAAACACATTCAACCGTGTGAGTTTTATGGCAAAGCGTTCTTCAAACGTATCTTCATTCAAAACCACTAAACGGTACTTGTGCAGTAGTTTTTTTGCAAATCTTTTATCTTTCTTTTTTTCTATCATTCCAACACAAAATTAACTAAAAATGCTTCAAATTGCGTTCGTATTATTCTAAATTTTGCTTTTAACGCTTTATTTGAAGATTAATCATTAACTTTGTTATTCAAAATAAAATATTATGATAGCTTCAAGTATAATTTTAATGATTGGACCAGGATCATGGGTGCTAATTGCAATTGTGATTTTGTTGTTGTTTGGCGGAAAGAAAATCCCAGAATTAATGAGGGGTTTGGGTAGTGGTATTAAAGAATTTAAGGACGCCAGCAAAGATGATGAAAATGTCAAGAAGACCACTTCAGACACAAAAGAATAAGATTTAAATAATCCTTTTTTAAAAAAGCCAGCAATTATGCTGGCTTTTTTATTATTTGATTTTCACAGATTTTAGGATGGCTTCCAATTCAAAAATATGGTCTCTTTTTTCAACGGAAGGTGCAAACACATAGCCCTCAACCACGATGTATCTATTGTTGGCTTTGTCCTCTATGGCATAATTGATGAACGGCCCTGACATGAATGCGTTTTTCATATCCCAAATCCCTTTGGTTTCAATCGCCGGTTTATTGTCAATGGTAGTTTCAAATACATATGGGGCGTATGCTTCTTCGGTTATCATATAAGCCCCTTCTACGGAGCTTTGTATATGTGCCTTGCCAATCGAATCCCTCATATTGATGATGTCGCTAACAGTAGTAGAGTCATTTCTTTGTATACTGTTCAATGGCACTTCATAAATCATAAAATCCATATTCCCTGTTGCAATATCCTTTCGTATCCAAAAAAAGTTGTTATCGTGTGTGCCGATTCTATAGGCGGTTGGAAATTTAATATCGATTCCCAATTCATCCTGAATTAATTTTGTGTCGTGTAAGGACTGACTAATACGTCGTTGTTTTTCCTTAATTTCTTCCTTTTTGAAGGCGGCTATGATTTTTTCTGAATTCGATTCTATCTGATCGATAATTTCCTGGTCGGTTTTACCTGAAACAATTACCAAGGTTTGGGGCTTGGCCAAAACATCTGTGTTAATAGTAGCCCCAGCTGGCTTTCCCTTTTCTATTTTTAAAACAATTCGGCTTTTAGTGGCAAATCCTGAAAATACCTGAGTTGGCATTTGGCTTATTGAAAACAATGGCTCAGGATTTCCCAAGCCCTGAACTGATGCGGCAAAGGTGTTTCTGACACTTTCTCCTATATTTTCTTCCCATAATAAATTGTCAACTACCACCAAAAGTGTATTGATATTTCCGGAAGAAGTAGGCAAAAGACCTTGGTTTGACGATTTGTCATTACAACTGAAAATAAAAAGCAATAAGGCAATGGATACAAATTTTGTCGAAAGACTCATTTAGATATTTTTAATGTGGTTCCTACTATTAATTTAGTACCACTAATATCGTTCCATTCTTTGATATTTTCAACAGAAAGCCCTGGAAATTTTTGAGAAATGCTCCATAATGAATCGCCTTGTTTTACTTTATATGTCTGTTGATTTACAGAAGCAACTGCATTAAAGACAGATGGCTGCTTTGGCTTTACGGTTGAGACGGATGCAGTGCCTTTAGCGTAAATTTTAATATTTTGCCCTACACGCAAGGTATTGCTTCTCAATCCATTCCATTTTCTTATATCGCTGACCCTAACGCCATATTTTCTAGCCACCAGACCTAAATAGTCACCGGACTTTACCCGATAGGTGGTCTTGGTTTCTTCTTCAAACAGTTGTGGCATTGGCTTCTCACGTTTGTTCATTTCTTCTTCTACATGAGCATAAATTTCTTTTTCGTTGTTTACAAATTTACCAATGGCATGGCTTGGCAGCCTTAAGGTATAGTCCTCTCCTTCAACATATGGAATGATGTCAAGCTTATAGGAAGGATTTAAAAATTGTAGTTCTTCAATTGGCAATTCCATTAGTTCCGCAACCTGGTCTAAACTTATGGTTTGTTTTACGTGTATGGTATCAGTTTCCATATATCGGTAACCTGACGATGACTTCTTGAAACCGTGCTCTTCTGCATATTCAAAAATGTACATTGTGGCTAAAAATGCTGGCAAATAGCCAGCGGTTTCACGAGGTAAATGTGGTCTTAAATTCCAATAATTTTTATAGCCACCAGAACGACGAATTGCTTTGTTTACGTTTCCTGGGCCAGAATTATATGCCGCAAGTGCCAAGTCCCAATCGCCAAAAATCTCATAAAGCTTTGCCAAATATTTACTTGCTGCAATGGTCGATTTGATTGGGTCACTTCTTTCATCAACATAACTAGTGACATTCAATCCGTACATTTTCCCTGTCGGGTACATAAATTGCCAAAGTCCCGTAGCGCCAACCCTAGATTTTGCCCTAGGCATTAAGGCAGATTCGACAATCGCCAAATATTTTATTTCAAGGGGAACATCCATATTGTCCAATTCTTTTTCGAATAAAGGGAAATAGTATTCACTCAACGCCATGAGACGTTGCATTGTGGAACGTCTATTTTTTAGATATGCCTTGATGACGCTTTCCAGGCCGGGATTGTATTCGATGTTAAAAGGCGTTTTGGCACTTAATTTATGCAAACGCGCCTTTAAGGTATCGGTAGAAAGCTCAGGAAGTTCAACTTCTTCAAATTTGATATCCGCGATGGATTGATAAATTGTATCAAAAAGTGTATTGCCGTACAGTTCCTCCAGCCACTTTTCGTCATAAGATGATGCAACTTGTAAATCTTCCAGTTTCTTTATTGTAAGAGAATCCATAATTGGCTCAATTGTTTTGACACCTGTTGGATTACCGTCCAAAATGGAATCCATTTTGGCATCATTGGTCTTGTGGGTTTGCTTAGCTATAGGGGTTACCTGTGCAACACCAAAATAACTGCAAAAAAGCAAACTAGTCGTAAGGGTTATAAATGTTCGATTCATTTGTAAAATGTGTAAAATAAGTAAACGGTTTGATTGGCTAAATCATACAATAATATTCAAAATACAAATACAAAACAACATTTTAACACATAAAATTACATTTCACCGATAATATTGTGTATTTCACCGATTAATTACTGTCTAAAATCGCTGCAATTCCCGGAAGCATTTTTCCTTCCAGACTTTCCAGCATCGCGCCTCCGCCTGTGCTTACATAACTTACTTTGTCTTCAAATCCGAATTGTTTCACGGCCGCAACAGAATCCCCTCCACCTACTAAAGAGAATGCGCCCTTTTTAGTAGCCTCAGAAATTGAATTTCCTAATTCAATGGTGCCTTTGGAAAAATTTTCCATTTCAAAAACACCCAATGGTCCATTCCAAAGTATAGTTTTGCATTGCATTACCACGTCGTGGAAAATCTTAATGGATTTTGGTCCGGCATCCAATCCCATCCAGCCCTCGGGAATTTTATACACATCCACAACTTGTGTATTAGCATTGTTATCAAAAGCATCCGCAGCGATGACATCAACAGGAAGATGGATTTTTACGTTTTTTTCTTTCGCCTTTTCCAAAATATCCAGAGCTAAATCCATTTTATCGTCTTCCACTAAAGAAGTCCCAATGCTTCCGCCTTTCGCTTTCGCAAAAGTAAAAGTCATTCCGCCTCCAATGATCAAATGGTCAACTTTGTCCAAAATGTTCTCAATTATTGTAATTTTTGAAGATACCTTTGCGCCACCAAGAATCGCCAGAACCGGTTTTTGCCCTGATTCCATTACCCTATCTATACTTTCAATTTCCTTAGCCATTAATTTACCAAAACACTTTTTATCAGGGAAATACTGAGCAATTATGGTGGTTGAGGCATGTGCTCTGTGAGCCGTTCCAAATGCATCATTAACATAAATATCGCCCAATTGCGACAATTGTTTGGCAAACTCCTTATCGCCTGATTCTTCTTCTTTATGAAATCGCAGATTTTCAAGCAACAGCACCTCTCCATTTTTTAAATCTGCAGCCGCCTTTTCGGCATCATTTCCAATGCATTCCGGCACAAATTTTATTTCAATTCCTAATATCTTTTCCGATTTATCTACAATATGACGCAATGAAAACTCATCCTGTACACCTTTCGGTCTTCCCAAATGTGACATTAAAATACAACTGCCCCCATCTTCCAAGATTTTATTGATCGTTGGTTTTGCGGCTTCAATCCTTGTGACGTCCGTAACGTTATATTTTTCATCCAAAGGGACATTAAAATCAACACGGATCAAAGCTTTTTTATTTTTAAAATTGAAATCATTTAAGGTTTTCATTGTGAGTTGTTTTCGGATGAATTACAAATGTAACCAATTATAAAGAGGTATAAAATGCCTTTGTGATGAAATTCAATTCAATTTTATTGAGGGATAAAAATCCTATATTTGTTCCATGCTATTTTCAGAAGTTTTAGGCCAAGGGCATCTTAAAAATCATTTGACACAAAGTGTGGACAATGGTCGTATTTCCCACGCGCAACTCTTTGTAGGGCCAGAAGGCAGTGGTACCTTGCCAATGGCAATTGCCTATGCTCAGTATATTTTATGTGGCAATCATAATTCAGAAAATCTGGGTGGCAATGAAACTTGTAATTTACGGTTCAAGAATTTTTCCCATCCCGATTTACATTTTGCCTTTCCCGTTGCAACGACTGACAAAATTAAAAACCGTCCGGTTTCGAGTTATTTTATGGAAGAATGGCGGCAATTACTGAAAGATCAACCATATGGTAATTTGTTTGATTGGTACCAAATGCTCGATATAGATAACAAGCAAGGTCAAATTGGAGTAGATGAAGCGCACGATATCATAAAATCCTTATCCTTAAAAGCTTACGAAGGAGGATATAAAATTATGCTGATATGGATGGCAGAAAAAATGAATACCCCCACTGCAAATAAATTATTAAAATTAATTGAAGAGCCTCCCAATAAAACCGTCTTTATTCTTATCGCTGAAGATGAGGAACAAATCATTAACACGATACGTTCACGCTGCCAAGTTCTTCATTTTCCTCCACTGTCAGATATGGTGATTAAGGAGGCATTGATTAAGAATTACCAATTGGAAGAATCAGTTGCGTTAAAAATCGCCCAACAATCAAATGGAAACTACAATAAAGCTTGTGATTTAGTGTATCAGGATTCTGAAGATTTACAATTTGAAGAATGGTTCGTTTTTTGGATTAGGTCTGCATTTAAAGCAAAAGGAAATAAAAATGCCATCCATGATTTAATTGGATGGAGCGAAGAAATTGCCAAGACTGGCCGTGAAACCCAAAAGCAATTTTTACAATTTTGTGTTGATTTTTTCAGACAGGCTTTGCTGTTTAATTACAATGCTCCAGAACTGGTATATATAGAAACCAAAACAAAGAATTTCAAACTCGAAAATTTCGCCCCGTTCGTGCACGAATCCAATATTCTTGATATCAGCAATGAGTTGCAACAGGCAATTTATCATATAGAGCGTAATGGAAACTCAAAAATAATCCTGACCGATCTATCAATAAAACTCACGCGCTTATTGCACAAAAAAGCCAGCTAAAAAGCTGGCTTTACAAATTATCTCGTTTAATTAATCCTTTTTATAAGCCTTGTTCAATTCTTCCAAGATTTCTTTTGTCAAATCCTTGCTTTCTTCTCCATACATAACACTTCCGGCCTCATTGCTTCCCAAAATATAAGTGTAGCCATTTTTCTTGCCATAGTCTTTTACAAAAGTCCTTACTTCTTTAATTAAGGTGTCTATTTCCACTTGGCTTTCCTTTTGTAGGGCCTGTTCTTCCATTTGAAACTGTTGTTGGAGCATCTGCTGCTTTTGCCCAAGCACTTGATATTGTTGTTGTGCATCTTTTTGCGCCATAGTTGTAGCTTTTGCTTGAAAATCTTGAGCTTCCATCTGAAAGGCCTTTCCTATACTATCAACTTTTTTGTCGAAGTTCTCAATTTTGACCTTGAAAGATGCTTCAATATCTTTTCTCTTTTGATATTCTTTAATCAATTCGCTGTTGTCAATAAAACCTGTTTTCATTTCGTTCTGACAAGATGTCAATACCAACAGTCCGAAAACGACCAATAATGCTTTTTTCATTGTTTGTGTAATTTTAAATATTTTTTGCAAATGTAATAAAGTATAAGATAATAAAACCAAATTTGTTAGTATTGAAATAATTAATGGGCACGTTATTATTGATATATTTCCTCTATTAACAACGAGCTCATATGAAGTTGTTTTAGCTTACTTTAAAGTTCTTTAAGGTAATGGCACATTCCGGCCTGAAATAAAACAAATACTGCTCTCAAATCAATTTTTGCGATTTTTAATACAATAAATTAGGGAAGAATACTCCCCAGAAGTTTTTGCTTTCAGATTTGATTGCCATCCAATCCAAAATCCTTTCAATGGATTCATAACTCCAGATTTGTATTTTTCTGACAGAAGAGAAACGTAAAACGCGTCAAATTTCATCGGGAATGTTTTTACAACCTTCATGTCTTGCTTTTGCACCAATTTAGAAATTGCTGTTTTCGAAAAATGCCAAAGATGTCTTGGTACATCAAAAGCCGCCCAAAATTCCTGGTAATAACTCGCGTCGTAACTTTTAAAGTTTGGCACGGCAATAATTAAGGTGCCATTTGGTTTGAGCAAGCTTTTAAAAAGGGAGATTTGAGGTTCCAAATCCGGGAGATGCTCCAGAACGTGCCATAAAGTAATAACGTCAAATCTTTTGGTTTGTTGAGCGATTCGCTCCGTTGTTTCCAAGACAGAATTATTTGTTTTGTGATTGGCTATCTTTCTCGCTTGTTCGTTGGGTTCAATTCCTACAACGGTCCAGCCGTTTTGTTGAGCAATTTGTAAGAAATCACCCGTTCCGCATCCGAAATCCATAAGAGATTTTGAATCGTGCACTAGCGTATTAATTAGCTTTAATTTTCTTTTTAAAGTAAGGGCTTTTACAATATGATAAACTTTTTCAAACAAATTCCGTTTGGACTCTGTATGGGAAATATAATCGTCACTTTGGTAATAGAATGGCAATTTTTCAGTTAAAGGTTGTGGAGAAGTCTCTAACATTTCCAACTCTTCGTTGTAAATCAACTTAAATATCTCTCCTGAAAGAGAATGATCCTTGACAATTAAGTATGGTTTTTTTATAGGTTGGTCAGCCACGAGTGCACAAATTTATTTAAGATATTGGATGATTATTTTTAAATTTCAATATTCTTTGGCTCACGTTTTAAGTAAAAATATTAATCGTAAAAGAATGTTCCACGTGGAACGCATCAAAAATTACCTTCCCATGTAAACCAATAGCACGGAAACGTCGTTGGGAGAAACTCCACTAATCCTTGAAGCTTGCGAAATGGTTACCGGTTTAATTTTTTCTAATTTCTGTCGCGCCTCAATGCTCATAGATTTTAACTTTGAATAGTCAAAATTGGAGGGTATTTTCACGTTTTCCAATCGATTTAGTTTATCCGCATTGTTCTTTTCTTTATCAATATAACCAGAATATTTAACCTGAATTTCGGTCTGCTCAATAATCTCTTTGTCCAACTCGTTATCTTGAATGTAATTCTCGACTGATTTGATTTTCCGGATGTCATCCATCGAAATATTTGGGCGCGCAAATATCTTAAACAGTTTTCCTGATTGGTTAACTTCGGCAGAATCATTACCCTCCAAAATAGGATTTATTTCCTCTGGTGCGACACTTGTCTCTTTAAAAAAGTTGACAAAATTTTCAGATTTGGAATGTTTCTCTTCCATCCTTCTAAGGCGCTTTTCGCTCGCCAAACCTAATTCGTAACCTTTGGGGGTCAATCTTAAATCGGCATTATCCTGTCTCAACAAAGTTCTGTATTCTGCTCTTGATGTGAACATCCGGTATGGCTCTTCGGTTCCCTTAGTAATCAAATCATCTACCAAAACCCCGATATAAGCTTCGTCTCTCTTTAAGATAAATTCATCTCTTTCCTGAACTTTCAATGCAGCATTTATTCCAGCCATTAATCCTTGGGAAGCTGCTTCTTCATATCCGGTGGTGCCATTAATTTGACCTGCAAAATACAAACCATCCACCAATTTAGTCTCAAGGGTATGTTTCAATTGTGTTGGTGGAAAATAATCATATTCAATCGCGTATCCGGGACGAAAGAATTTAACGCTTTCAAATCCCGAC
>JBGTDZ010000146.1:0-4251 GCA_041748055.1 Aquaticitalea sp. | reverse complement strand
GATTTGGTAGGACTTTATTATTTGTACAATCCTAAATTGCAGGAGCTTGGTTTGGTGGATGATTGGAAAAAGGTGGGAATGGCAGCTTATGATGGTTATATTCGAAATGGACTTATAACCCAATTGATTCGATTGAATTTGGGTGATGATGTGGAAGAATCCCACATGAGAAACCGTCAGTGGGTCAGTGCCTGGGTTTTTGAACAAGGTAAAAAAGACAATGTCATAGAAAAAATAACCCGCAATGGTAAGACCTATTATAATATCAACGATTACGAAAAATTGCATGAACTTTTTGGTCAATTATTAAGAGAAACCCAACGCATCAAATCTGAAGGAGATTATAAGGCAGTTGAAGCGTTGGTGGAAACCTATGGTGTAAAGGTAGACCAGAAATTGCATGAGGAAATATTGAAACGTAATGAGCAATTCACATCGGCACCTTACAGCGGATTTGTTAATCCCGTTTTGGTTCCTGAAACGAATGATAGTGGTGAAATTACCTCCATAAAGGTTACACAACCTGAATCTTTTCCGGCTCAAATGTTGAACTATAGTAATACCCATAGTTTTTTGAAGGAAATGAATTAATCGAATTTCATTCTAATTTTAAATTATAAAGCAGGATGTATTAAGCATCCTGCTTTTTGTTTTTATTCACTCTGAAAATCAATAAAAAAAAATTTATTATCACGAGAATTGAAAGCGAGAAGAAGATGGTCATGATTCTGATTTATTGAACATCGCTCTTTTTTCGGATTATCATCAAAGAAAAAATCCAGATCTATTTCCGAGATTGAAAAGTGGCAAGCCAGAACTGGAAATGCTTGGAATTTCAGGGATTTTTTAGAGGCTTTGTGTGAGCTTAAGTTGCAAACATTATATGAAGTAAACCCGGGGAGATATTCAAAAGATAAAAGAAAGCGTAGAGATTAGCAACCGTTTAAAATCAGCCCAAAATTCAGATAAAAGCAAACTTTATAAAGGCAATAAATAAGATAAACGAAATAAACGCTATTAGCACCCAAACACTGCCCTTGTAATATTTTCTGTGAAGTTTTAAATCTTTACGGTACGTATAAATCAATGCAATGATGAAGGCAATAACGAATAAAATTGCAAATATCAATTGACCTTGTGTAAACATATGGCTATTTTTATGCAAAAATAATTAAACTAATAAGAAACTCTCCGAATAATCGGGTTTATTATGAAAGACAACCTATTTACGAAACTTCTATTAGTGTAGTTTTTTATAACAAATAAAATGTCAATAGCTCATGAAGGATAAAATTGAAGCAGTCAAGGCGTTCCATACCGCATTTAAAATAGGACATAGGGAAACTCCAAAGGCCAACTTAGGGGTCGAAAAAAATATGTTACGGTATAAGCTGATGCGCGAAGAAAATGAAGAATATCTCGAAGCTGCCAATAATGACGATTTGGTCGAGGTGGCAGATGCATTGGGCGATTTGCTATACATACTTTGTGGTACCATCATCGAACATGGCCTGCAATATAAAATTGAAGAAGTGTTCAATGAAATCCAGAGAAGTAATATGAGCAAGCTTGGCGAAAATGGCAATCCCATTTACAGGGAAGATGGGAAAGTGCTCAAAGGACCCAATTACTTTAAACCTGACATTATTAAGATTCTCAATTCCTAAAAAGAAAATTCCAAATCCCAATTTATAATTACTGGAAATTGGAACTTCTATATTATATAAGTTTTTATTTAACTCTCTTTAAAACTGAACTTCATACCGCCACCCATGTGGGTCAGCACCTTCGTTATGTTGTATATTCAACATCTTTTCCTTGAAAAAAGAGGCATACGAATCTTTGAGCATTTCCAATTCAAAAACGTCGCCACCATGCTCAAAGGCCGAAATTGGACTGATAACTGCCGCCGTTCCAGCGCCAAAAATTTCCTTTAAAGAACCATTTTTGGCAGCTTCCTTTATTTCCTTGACGCTTACTGGCCGAACTTCGATATGGACATCGTTATCTATAGCCAATTGAATTACACTTTTTCTGGTGACGCCATCTAAAATTCGGTCGCTTGTTGGCGCTGTTATCAACGTGTTGTTGATTCTAAAGAAAATATTCATGGTTCCTGCTTCTTCCAGATATTCATGGGTGTTTGCATCGGTCCAGATGATTTGTTGAAAACCTTTGGCTTGGGCCAATGAAGTTGGATAGAATTGTGCTGCATAATTTCCGGCTGCTTTTGCAAATCCAACACCCCCATTTGCCGATCGGCTATATTTTTCTGCAAACAAAACCCGAACCCCACCTGTATAATAAGCTTTTGCGGGAGAGCAGATAATCATGAAACGATAGGTGTTCGCCGGGGAGGCCGAAATTGCAGGTTCTGTCGCAATCACGAATGGGCGTATATATAATGAATTGCCTTTTCCGGATTTTATCCATTCTTTATCCAGATTCAACAATGTTGTCAATCCTTCAAAAAAGAATTCTTTGGGAAATTCTGGAATTGCCAAGCGGGCTGCCGATTTATTGATGCGCTCAAAATTATCCTGTGGCCGAAATAAAAAGACATTTCCATCTTCATCTTTATAGGCCTTCATGCCTTCAAAAACAGCTTGCCCATAATGAAATACCCTCGCAGAAGGTTCAAATGTCATCGGGCCGTATGGAATGATTTTAGGTTGTTGCCATTTGCCATCCAAATAGTCGCATATAAACATATGGTCTGTAAAAGTTCTGCCAAAAATCAGATTTTCAAAATCGACTTTGTCAATCTTAGAAGTGGATGTTTTAACTATATCGATTTCGTAATTTGCAAGTTTTGTCATTTCATTTGTTTCTTTTGCAAAAGTAAATAAATAAACCAGTATAAAAAATCCAATTTCATTTTTATAAAATTGGTATCTTTGTTGCTAAAATATTTAAAAAACCCAAACTAATTATGAAGAATATTTTAACATTTTTGATGATTGTTGTGCTAGTTTTTTCTTGTAAAGCTCAAAAACCACCAATTGAACAACAAGAAGTTGTAAAGGAAGAAATAGCATATGCCTATTATGGCGACAAGATTAACGATCAAAATGTCTTGAGCACTCAAAAAATAACAGATCAGTATGAATCGATGGCCGTTGGAGACACCATCAATACCAAAATGACAGCAGAAGTCATTGAAGTTTGTCAAGCAAAAGGCTGTTGGATGACCCTAAAATTGGAAAATGGGGAAGAAGCAATGGTAAAATTCAAGGATTATGCATTCTTTATGCCAAAGGACATCTCAGGAAAGGAAGTCATCCTTAATGGAAAAGCCTTTGTAAATGAAGTGCCAGTAGATGAGCAACGTCATTATGCCGAAGATGCTGGAAAGTCAAAAGAAGAGGTTGCAGCGATTACAACACCAAAGAAAACCTATTCCTTTGAGGCTGATGGGGTTCTAATCAAACAATAATTGCAGCGGGAAATTATTACAACGGCTGACGGTTCCAAAACCATCCATTTGGTGGATTTTAACGAGCATTATCATTCCATTCACGGAGCCATACAAGAAGCAAACCATGTATTCATAAAACATGGTTTGCTTTTTTTTATGGAATCTTTTCCAGATAAATATCCTATAAAAATTCTGGAAATAGGTTTTGGCACAGGCTTGAATACATTCATCACATTGATTGTGTCCGAGACACTGAATGTCGCCATTGACTATGTAGGAGTTGAGGCCTTTCCAATTTCGTTGGAAGAACTTCAGGCATTGAATTATCCTGAAAAATTGGATGTTGCCAGAAGTGATGAATTTAAAAAAATGCACGCTGTTTCTTGGGATGAAAAACATGCCATTACCCAAAATTTTTCCTTGATAAAACAAAAAAAGTTATTTGCTGATATTGATGAGAAGGAAAGGTATCATCTCATTTATTTTGATGCTTTCGGTGCCAGGGTTCAACCAGAATTATGGACGGAAAATATGTTTCAGAAAATGTTTGACGCACTACTTCCCAACGGGATTTTGATAACTTATGCTGCTAAAGGAAGCGTTAGAAGAGCCATGCAATCGGTAAGTTTTAATGTAGAAAAACTTCCTGGACCACCCGGAAAAAGGGAAATGCTTCGCGCTGCGAAGCATTCGACGTAGTCAAATGTTAAGAGCTAGGAAAAGCTTTTAACATTCGGCGAGCGTGCGAGCCAAATGCCTTATTAAGAAAAGCTCTTAACATTCGGCGAGAGTGCGAGCCAAATGCATTTGGTTGAAAAGGCTCATAACATTCG
>JBGTDZ010000145.1:0-11353 GCA_041748055.1 Aquaticitalea sp. | reverse complement strand
TCTGCTAATTTATCAATTACCTCAGCTTGAATTAAGGTTGAGTCCATATCAAAACAAACCAGTCGCCGGTTTCTCCGAAATATGTTATCTTCTTGAAAAGCGATATCTACATCTAAATCGTGAGATATTTGCATAAATTTTTCTGTAAATTCGGCCTTATTTTCAATTTTACCTCTTATGGATAATTGTATGCATGCTCTTGGATATTCTTCTTTTTTAATTAAAGATAATCGGCCAGTGAGTCTTTTTATAGAATCGATATTTAAATTCTTTTCTGAAATGACTTTAGTTACTTCAGAAATCTGTTCTGCCGTTAATTTTTCTCCTAAAATGGTAACTATATAACGGTCTTTACCTTGGTTTCCAACCCATTTTTCGTAGTCTTGAGATGAAATGGGTGTAAATTTAGCAGTCACATCAAGCTCGTAAGCTTTAAATAATAAATCTTTCAAGACTGCGGAAGACTTGATTCCCGATTCAACTTCAAACAAAAAACCTAACGATAGCGTGTCGTGTATATTGGCTTGTCCTATATCCAAGACTTTAGCATCATAATGTGATAACACATTCGTTAAACCAGAAGTTAAACCTGGTTTGTCATGTCCAGAAATGTTTAATAGAAATATATCGTTGGCCATTACAAATCCTGTGCATTTGCGATTAATTCTGCTATATCCATGACTTTAATTTCTGATTCTTTATCCTTCGCTTTCACCCCATCGGTCATCATGGTATTGCAAAAAGGACAACCAGCGGCTATGATTTGTGGTTGCACTTCTATGGCCTGTTCGGTCCGCTTTACGTTGATATCTTTTGTTCCTTTTTCTGGCTCTTTAAACATTTGTGCGCCTCCAGCCCCACAACAAAGTCCGCGGGATCTGCAACTTTTCATTTCTACCAATTCGGCATCCAATTTGCGAATCAAATCTCTGGGTGCTTCATAAATGTTGTTTCCTCTTCCCAAATAACAAGGGTCATGAAACGTGATTCGCTTCCCTTTGAACTGCCCACCTTCTATGGTCAGTCGGCCTTCATCCAATAATGCTTTTAAGAATTGGGTATGGTGCATCATTTCATAGGTGCCGCCCAATCCTGGATATTCATTCTTAATGGTATTGAAACAATGTGGACATGAGGTTACAATTTTTTTAATCCCATAGGCATTCATAACCTCTATATTGGTTACAGCCTGCATTTGAAATAAAAACTCATTTCCAGCTCGTTTTGCAGGATCTCCCGTGCAACTTTCCTCTGTACCAAGAACAGCAAATTCTACGTTGGCCTTATTCAAAAGTTTTACAAGAGCCTTTGTTATTTTTTTTGCCCGGTCGTCAAAGCTTCCGGCACATCCCACCCAAAACAATACTTCGGGATGTTTGCCTTGCGCAATAAACTCGGCCATGGTTGGTACTTTTAACAAATCGCTCATGTGTTATTTTTAATTTTTAAAATTGCAATCTACTAGCAAGACCTTAATTAGTCATTTTTCCAATTCAATCGGTCCATTTGATTGTAAGGCCAAGGTGCTCCATTGTTTTCAACATTGGTCATCATGTTGTTAAGCTCCATAGGAGCCGCGCTTTGCTCCATTACCAAATAGCGGCGCATGTCCATAATAATAGAAAGCGGATCTATACTCACAGGACAGGCTTCAACACATGCATTGCAGCTGGTGCAAGCCCAAAGTTCTTCACGAGTGATATAATCATCCAATAATTGTTTGCCGTCATCTATAAACGTTCCATTATTGGCATCCATATTTTTCCCAACTTCCTCCAAGCGGTCGCGTGTGTCCATCATGATTTTTCGGGGAGAAAGTTTTTTTCCTGTAAGGTTCGCAGGACATTCACTGGTACAACGTCCACATTCGGTACAGGTATAAGCATTCAGCAATTGTACCCAATTCAAATCCTGCACATCGCTGGCTCCGAACTTGGCCGGTGCTTCCGATCCTTCAGGTTGTGCCGCAAATGGATCGATGTTTGGATCCATCATCATTTTTACTTCATTCGTAACTGCTTCCAGATTATTGAACTGTCCTTGAGGTCTGATTTTTCCGTAATAAGTATTGGGAAAAGCCAATAGAATGTGCAAATGTTTTGAAAAATAAAGGTAATTCAAGAAGATCAAAATGCCCAGAATGTGCAACCACCAAGCCGTTCTTTCAATAATATGCAAAGTTCCCGAATCGGTATTTCCAAACCAAGATGCCATATATTGACTTACAATATTTCCATTGTTCCAAGATTGGAAAACAGAATCCGTAGCATTCATCAATAAGAACAAGGCCATCAATACCATTTCAAAATACAAAATGTAATTGGCGTCACTTTTTGGCCAAGAGGTCATTTCATTTGCCCAAAAACGTTTTATTTTGATGACATTTCTTCGTAACCAAAATATAACTACTGAAACAAAAACCAGAACTGCCAAAATTTCAAAAGCTCCAATCAATAGACCATAAAGGCTACCGATGGAATGAAACATGCGATGTGTTCCAAACAGACCATCGATTATAATTTCCAACACTTCAATATTTATGACCACAAAACCTACATACACTATGATGTGGAGAAATCCTGATATTGGTCTACGCACCATTTTTGTTTGCCCAAGAGCAATCATTATCAAGTTTTTCCAACGTTGAGGGGTATTGTCACTTACATCGACATCATGGCCAACTTTGATATTACGGATAAGTTTTTTTATATTAAGGGCAAAATATCCAATGCCAGCAATGAGCGCAATGGCAAAAAGTATATTTGGAATGTAAGTCATGAGCTGATTTTAATCCTCAGGTTGTGTCTTTTCGTCTTCGATGATATTACCTTCGGCATCAAACTTGGGAGGTTTTTTTCCGAATACCGAGAAATGAACATAGCGTTTTGGATTCAATTTGAAATCTTGAAGCAATTGTTCCAGTTGTAACGAGGCGCCTTCCAGATTTTTATAAAGTTTGTCATCGGTCATCAACTTGCCAAGGGTTCCATTACCATTTTTAACATCTGCCATTAAGTCATCGATATTTGCCAAGGTATTTTCCAGTTTAGCTACCGATTCGGATAATTTGACATCTTTTAAGTCAGCACTTAACACAGCCAAATTTGATGTGGTCGTGTTTAAGTTCTTAATTGCAGAAGTCAATTCGGCATCATTTTTAGAGACCAAAGCATTGATGGAATTGGAGAGTCTGTTGAAAGAGGCAATTGTAATGTTTAATTCTGCAATGGTGCGCTTCAATCCTTCTTCGGAGTCGTCGATAACCAATTTATTAAGATTTATCAATAAGGTGTCTGCGGCTTGCATCGTACTGCCTAAATTACTACTCAAACCAGAAAAATTTTGGGTAAGACTCCTTATGAGTCCTGGCTCAACTTCCGATTGCAAATAATCGCCACTTTTAGCCAATTGATCGCCCGGTTCCGGGACAATTGCCAATGCATTACCTCCCATAAGACCGGTCTCATACAATCGAATGATACTATTGGTAGAAAACTTAAGGTCTCCATCAATCGAAATGGTCACTTTGGTTTTGCCTGTATTGGGATCGTATTCTATCTTCGTTATTTTCCCTATATTATTTCCTTTGATGGTAACCGAGGAAGATGTGCTCAGTGCATTGTAATCGAATGTGGTATGATATTCGGCATTATTGTCCAATAAATTGATGCCTTTGAGATAGTTGAACAGGAGTATCATCAATACGATTCCTGATATTACTAATATTGCGGTTTTGACTTCTCTTGAAATTTTCAATGTATATTAATTTAGTTGCTCACAAAATTAGCAATAAATTTAGTAAGAATTATTTTATTTTGAAGTAGTTTTAAGGGCGTCATTTAGATCAATTTTCTTTCCGTCCCTATACGCGACTATAAAACAGGAAGGATACCCTTTTCTTTGTGCTTCGGTTTGCAATTGTTTTACTTTGTTGTAATCGGATGTGTAGCCATAGAAATATTTAAACAATTTGCCTTCTTTTTCTCTTGAAACCTCATCGAGACCATTGAAATTAAAGGGTTTTGGCTCCAATTTGTTGGAACTGGCAGCCAATTGTACTTTAAAAACTATATTATTGTAAATGAGTTCCGGTGCTGGGATGTCCACTGGTTCAATCGGATCGTTTTCCTTCACTACCATTGGTGTGGTGGATTGGGCAAAAATATTTTCTCCCACATTTTGGTCCAGTATTTTTTTATAATCAATGATAGCATTATAAATAGCAATGGACATTTCCGACTGACCAGAATTGGAATTTAGATAAGATCCCTCCGGTTTGTAGGTTAAAAATCCTGTTTCAATAAGCACACTTGGCATAGAGGTATTGTGTAAGACCCAAAAACCCGCTTGTTTTACGCCTCTGTTGTTACGCTTTAATTTAAGTGTGAAATTATCCTGAACAAATTTTGCCAACTGGGTGCTTTGATCCAAATAATCTTCTTGCATTAAGGTCAAACCAATTAAGGATTCCGGTGAGTTTGGGTCAAATCCATCATAATGGGACTTATAATCTTCCTCAAGAAAAATAACCTCATTTTCCCGTTTGGCAACCTCAAAATTTCGTTGATTGGCATGTAATCCCAACACAAAGGTTTCTGTTCCGTT
The DNA here is from genome assembly GCA_041748055.1 of Aquaticitalea sp. Classification (GTDB taxonomy): domain Bacteria; phylum Bacteroidota; class Bacteroidia; order Flavobacteriales; family Flavobacteriaceae; genus JBPOFM01. The sequence goes on along the minus strand of JBGTDZ010000145.1, from coordinate 6,748 downwards.
AGCACTTGAATTATGAGAATTGCAATGCACTGAAACAAACAAATCTGCATCAGCATTATTGGCGATTTCGGCACGTCCTCTCAAGGTCACGAAGACATCTGATTTTCTTGTGTAAATGACCTTGATTTTTGAATCCTTCTCCAGTTGTTTACCTATGGAAAGAATAATGTTGAGTGCTATTTCTTTTTCTTTATAACCATTTCCCATATTCCCAGGATCGTGGCCACCATGACCTGCGTCAAGCACTACCACAAACTTGTCCTTATTCTTTTGAAAGGCAAATGCAGATGTTAAAAAACATGTAAATATAAAGGCACTTAATACGATTGTAGATAATGGATTCGTTCTCATAAGGGTTCTAACGACTAGGGAGCTCGCTTTATTTTAATTTTAGATTTATAATTGATCAATCCCAAAAAAATAAATGTAATTTTGGGGGTTCAAAAACCGAGCCATACTTTTACAAAAATACACCTAAAAGCATTGCGTACAAACATCCTTCACATACTTTTTACCTTAAGTTTTACAGTGCTTGTTAACACTTTGGGGGTGGCGCAGGATTTGCCGAAACCAAGCGAACCTATAAAACCGAATGAGCGGGATAGTGTGGTAATGACCTTGGATTCTCTTAAAGCATTGCCTGTAAACTTAAGGGAAAATGATACCATACTTACGGACTCCATTCCCAGAAAAAAAGAGACTTTGACGGACATCGTAAAATATAAGGCAAAGGATTATGTGTCTATCAATCAGCGCGAACAGAAGATCTATCTCTACAACGAAGCTGAAGTGTACTATCAGGACATGGAGATAAAGTCTGGTATCATCGTCATCGATTACAGCAAAAATTTGGTCTATGCTGGACGTCTTAAAGACTCTCTGGGCAATTTCGAGCAAGCACCGGTATTTAAACAGGGCGCCAATGTGGTGGAGCCGGATTCCATTATATTCAATACGGTAAACAAAAAGGCCTTAATCTATAATTCAAGAACCGAACAAAGTGGCGGATATATTGATGCGGAACTCACAAAAAAAGAGAATGATTCGGTCTATTTTTTAAAGAATGGAAAATTTACAACTTCTGAAGATCGCGAAGATCCTGAATTTTATTTCTTAATGCGAAAAGCCAAATTTGTACCAGGCAAAAAAGTAGTCGTTGGCTTAACAAATATGTTTATATATAATGTTCCCACTCCTATTGGATTGCCATTTGCCTATTTTCCGATGAGCGACAAACAAACTTCAGGAATCATTTTTCCAACCTTTGGACAAGAAAATAATAGAGGGTACGGACTTACCAATGGAGGTTATTATTTTGCAGTGAGTGATTTTTTCGATTTGGCGGTTTTGGGAGATTATTGGACCAACGGAAGCTATGGAACAAGATTGGAATCCCAGTATGCACTGCGCTATCGGTTTAGAGGAAATCTAGGTTTTAGGTATGAGAATAATATTGTAAGTGAGCGTGGGTTTCCCAATTATTCAAAAAGTTCGATTTATAACATTCGATGGTCGCATTCACAAGATGCAAAATCCAATCCCAGTTCACGCTTTTCGGCTTCTGTAAACCTTGGTAGTAGCAGCTATTATCAGGAATCCATCAATCAGATAAACCAATCTAACTTCTTGAACAATACCTTATCGTCATCTATTTCATATTCAAAAACTTTTGATACCGAGCCTCAAATCAATTACAGTGTGACGGCGACACATTCACAAAACACCCAGACACAGCAGATAAATATGACCTTGCCGACATTTCAGGGAAGTATCAGCCGTATATTCCCTTTTGAACCGGCAATAGGCACAAAAAAAGGAATTATTCAAAACATTAATTTTCAATATAATATAAGAGCAGAAAACCGTATTCAAACTACTGATTCCTTGTTTTTTAAAAAGGAAATGTTTGATGATGCCCTCATGGGAGTTCAGCACACCATTCCGTTAACGACCAATTTTAAGGTTTTCAAATATTTTAGTCTGAGTGCCAATACCAATTTTGAAGAAAACTGGACATTCAATACCATTCGCAAATATGCTGAAGATGGCCTTATTGTTACAGAGGATTTGAAGGGTTTTGACAGCTTTAGGACCTATAATTTCAGCACAAGTGTTGGCACTACCGTTTATGGTATGTTCGATTTTAAAAAAACCGGTGAAGACCCAAAAATCCAAGCGATACGACATGTTATGCGTCCTTCCATCAGTTACAATATCAATCCTGCGTTCGATAAATATTATGACACGTTTGAGTATATCGATGCTGCTGGGACTATGACGACGGAAGAATATAGCCGGTTCGAGAACTCGATTTTTGGAAGTCCAAACCAGAATTTTTCCAGCTCCTTGGGGCTTTCGCTTGCCAACAATATCGAGGCGAAAGTTCGTTCGAAGGATTCCACCGAAACTGAAGCAAAAAAAATCAAGCTTTTGGACAATCTGAATTTTTCAACCTCTTACAATTTTGCTGGCGATTCCCTCCAATGGAGTCCTGTAAGAGCTTCTGGTGGAACACAAATCTTAAACAACAAAATGAGCATTAATTTTGGGATGGTGTTAGATCCGTATGCCTTGGACAATAACAATAGAAGGATCAATACATTCAACATCAATAATGGAGGTAGTTTGTTCCGGATGACCTCAGCCAATTTAAATGTTAGCTATTCGTTATCGAACTCTACCTTCTCTGGTGGGGATGGATTGGATGAAAAGCAAGAAGAGGAATCGCTTCTAAGTGGCGGCCGTGATGATGATCTGTTCGGAAAGCCTCAGGATTTTTCCGATAGACGTTTGAGTGATGATGATAAGGATGAAGAGGCTGTTCCAAGCGAACTTTATAATTACAAAATACCTTGGAGTTTACGATTGGCTTATGCACTGAATTATTCCAACTCAGCACGACAAAATGAAATATCTTCTAATTCACTGATGTTTTCGGGGGATATAGATATTGCCCCTCGCTGGACGCTCGGTGCCTCCTCTGGATATGATTTTAAAAATCAAGGTTTTACTTACACACAGTTGCGTTTTGAACGTGATTTGTTGAGCTGGCGAATGAATTTCAGTTGGATTCCTTTCAGTAACCGTAGTTCTTGGAGTTTCTTTATAGGAATAAAATCAAATCTGTTGAAGGATATCAAATACGACCAGCGTAGACGACCAGATCAACAATTGTAATGACTTTTGATTCTATTGTAATTTTCTGTATTTTTAATCTTAGAATTACTTAAAAAATTTAATCATGAAAAGAATCATTAATACTCCGAAAGCCCCTGAACCGATTGGTCCGTATAGCCAAGCTGTTCTAGCAGGGAACACTTTATATATTTCCGGTCAAGTAGCTTTTAATCCTGAAACCATGGACTTGGTCCTTGATGATATTAAAACGGAAACCAAACAAGTGATGGAAAACTTGAAGGCTGTGCTTGATGCTGCGGATATGACATTCGATCAAGTGGTAAAATCTTCCATCTTTATTAGTGATATGAATAACTTTTCGCACATCAATGAAGTTTATGCTGAATATTTCAATGAGGCCGATGCGCCTGCGCGAGAGACTGTTCAAGTGGCACGTTTGCCTAAAGATGTAAATGTGGAGATAAGTATGATCGCAGTGATGGATTAGGCTACATACTACGTTATTTTGCTATTTAAATTCTGTTGATAAATCCTCTCTTAAATTTCCCTTATGATGTTGAAGCTATTTATCTAAAATGTACTTTTAAAAGTAATCAAACAACCTTTACAAATGCGAATCTAATACGATATTAAATATGGGTTCTATGATATCATCATACGTCCAAAGCGTTCTACTCTAAAAAGCCGTTCGAATGTGAATTTGCAACATTTAACAAAGCGCACCACTTTTATCAGAGTTGAGGAACAGGAAAATAGGGTTTATGAATAATGAATACCATATTTTTGAATAAATTATCGACAGAGCAACACAATTATTTTCTAGCAAACTTGACAAGCTGATCCACCATTGTTTTTGCGGTTTCTGAATAGTCTTCTTCATACTTTTCAACGAGCGTTTTTTTTGCAGTCTTTTTACCTTTGGCCTGTCCTTCCCAAAGTACAGAAAGAGTGGCGTAAGGAGGAAAGATAATTCCAACGGCATTGAAGAAATTACTAATATTTGAGATAACATGTTGTGCGCCATCAGAATCACCAGTGATGACGATACCTCCTACTTTATCTTTGAGTTTAGATGTTTTGCCATCTATAATTTCATCATGAAGTTCGTCTAATCTTTCAATGACACGTTGCATTTCAGAAGATTGATTGTTCCACCAAATTGGAGTGGCAAAAATAATAATGTCGGCCTTAAGAAGCTTTTTAAGAATGGATGGCCAATCATCGCCCTCTCCCATGTTACTATAAGTCCCCGCAAGAATATTGTGCTCTATAAGCTTAATGACTTCACACTCTACTTTTTCCTTTTTAAAATGTGTAATGAGATATTCCGATAAGGTTTCGGTATTTGATAATCCAGATAATTTAAGAGTTCCTAATAGAATAATCGCTTTCATCTACTGACCATTTGTTGTGGCCTAAATTAGACAAGCTGAAAGCATCAACATAACCCAATCCACAAAACTCTTAACTCTAACCGATTACAGCCTTTTGGTATGGTAAGCCACCAACCCTTCTATGGGGCGACGCACAAAATTGCCAACTTTAAATCCCATTTCCTCACCTACTTCACGAATCTCTTGTTGAGAGAAAAAAGCAATAGATCCCGCAAAATGCACAGGTACTTTTTCAATCTCATTTTTGAATTGCAGAATCATGTTCTTAGCAAAGAGCCTTACACCTTCCTTGATCATATTTTGGACGTACTCAGAATCCTTGTTCAAAAACATAAACTCAGCAAAGTTAGCTAAATAGGCATTTGGGCTGGGTTGTTTGTAGAGGTTGTATTTTACATAATCGGCATCCATATTGTATTTGTCACCAAACGATACACTAATGGCTTCAGGCATATGGTGAAAGTAATAATCACGTATCAATTGCTTGCCATAATAATTCCCTGAGGCATCGTCCATTAGAGTGTACCCTAAAGAAGTTATGCGTTGGAACAGATGGTTGCCATCATAGTAGCTGCAATTGGAACCCGTCCCCAAAATACAGACTACAGCAGCTTCATCATCATGATTTAAGGATGCTCTAACGGCTGCCATGGTATCTTCAGTTACTTCAACTTGGGCATTTACAAAAATATCTTCCAACACTTTTTTTAGAAGCAATTTTGGATTTTCGGTACCACAGCCAGCGCCATAAAAGAAGACATGGGTGACGTCACGTTTATGTACCATCAACTCCTCACTTTTCCGAATAATTTTATAAAGTTTCTTTTCTTTAAGAATTTCGGGGTTGAGCCCACTGGTCCTTATTTTCTCGAGAAGTTGCTTCCCATTATTATCTACCGAAATCCAGTCGCATTTCGTAGAACCGCTGTCCACTATTAAAATCATCTGTAGTTTAAATAAAATTTCCGTATAAGTTACTGCCTATATAAATATAGTAAAACTTATACGGAAAGTGAGTTTAAATTATAAAGAATGTATGTGTTCTGCCAACTCTACCAATTTGGTAGAATACGCAAACTCATTGTCGTACCATCCAATAACCTTAAAAAATCGGGAGTTCAACTCAATGGATGCATCCGCATCGAATACACACGTAAGCGTCTCGCCAATAAAATCTGAGGATACAACCATTTCATCAGTGTAGCCAACAATCCCTTTCATGTCACCTTCTGAGGCATCCTTAAATGCTTTTTTAATAGCCTCCAAAGAAGTTTCTTTGGTAGTTCTAAAAGTCAGATCAACAACCGAAACATCTGCCGTTGGAACCCTAAAGGCCATACCTGTCAATTTGCCATCCAATTTTGGAATGACTTTTCCAACCGCTTTTGCAGCACCTGTTGAGGCAGGAATCACATTCAATAAGGCACTTCTTCCCCCTCTAAAATCTTTTTTAGACGGTCCATCCACTGTCAATTGTGTGGCGGTAGTGGCATGTACCGTTGTCATCAATCCTTCCTCGATACCAAAGTTATCATCCAATATTTTAGCCATCGGAGCCAAACAATTAGTAGTACATGAAGCGTTTGAAACTATTTTGTCGGAAGCTTTAACCTCGTTGTGATTGACTCCCATCACAAACATCGGAGCATCATTACTTGGTGCAGAAATCACGACTTTTTTGGCCCCAGCCTCAATATGGTAATTTGCAGATTCCATGGTGGTAAATAATCCTGTGCAATCGGCAACCACATCAGCGCTAACCTCATCCCATTTCAAATTACGGGGGTCCCGTTCTGCAGTGACTCTTATTTTTTTCCCGTTCACTACTAGATGACCATCCTTTACATCGATAGTGCCATTGAATCTGCCATGAACCGAGTCATATTCCAAAAGATAGGCCAAATGGTCTACCTCCAACAAATCATTGATAGCCACAACTTCCACATCTGGCCTTTGTAACGTTGCTCTAAATACGATTCTTCCAATGCGTCCGAATCCGTTAATTCCTAATTTTAAATTTGACATATTTTTTTTATTTAAATTTTCTATTATATATAATCTTAGAAACATTTGTTTCAAGCAGGTATTCTCATACTCACTTCACTACTGCCAACTGCAACTGATGGCTTGTTATGTCGACATTATATCCGACACCCGCAACAGCTCTCTATTGATTTTCGATTTTCCCTTTACGGCATGTTCCAGCGGTGTCAAGG
>JBGTDZ010000144.1:0-1933 GCA_041748055.1 Aquaticitalea sp. | reverse complement strand
GATGATAGTAAAATGGCCTTGACCAAAAACACGTTGAAATTATCATCGGTAAATCCGATTGATTATAAAGCAATTTTTGTTTGTGGAGGCCAAGGCCCAATGTACACGATGTATAAAAATCCTGAAATTGAGAAATTCTTTGCTGATTTCTACGAGACAGGAAAACCAAGTGCAGCCATTTGTCATGGAACAGCCATTTTATTGAATACTAAATTATCCAATGGTAAACTATTGGTTGAGGGCAAAAGATGGACGGGATTTGCAAACAATGAAGAACAATATGCCGATAATTATGTAGGGATGAAAATTCAACCTTTTCGAATTGAGGATGAGGCCAGGAAAATACCGAACACACAATTTTCAGTTGCTCCAATGTTTGATGCCTATGCCGTTATAGATGGTAATCTAATTACGGGACAGCAGCAAAATAGCGGTGCAGCTGCAGCCGAATTAGTGCTTGATGAATTGAAAAATCAGCGAAAAAATTATCCAACTTATGTTTTGGTTCATGGGGCATGGGCAGATGAAAGTGCTTGGGGATTTGTACGGAACGATTTGGCGAAACATGCCAATGTAGTAGTCGTGAATCTTCCCGCGCATGGTGCCGATGTCACAAATGGTTCAAATGTTGGCCTTAAGGATTACGTTAGAACCGTTACAGATGTCATCAATGCCCAAACGGGAAAAGTGATTTTAGTGGGGCATTCCATGGCTGGAGCCATAATTTCGCAAGTCGCAGAAAATAATACGAATAAAATTGATAAACTGATTTATGTGGCTGCCTATCTGCCCAAAAACGGAGAAAATATTCAAGAAATCAATACAAAATTCTTTGGTGACAAACCTATTGAAATATTTGAGTTTAATAAGGATTATTCCTTGGTAAGTGTGAAAAAGGAAGCAATTCCTTCAGTGGTTTGTGCCGATTGTCCGGATTACATGAAAGATGTTTTGGTAAAATACCATCGTGCCGAACCTACAAAAGGATTTAATGACAAAGTCGTGTTAATGTCCAAATACAAATCTGTCCCTAAATATTATATTTCCACGACCAAGGATAATGCGATTCCATATCCGTTACAGCAGCAGATGATTAAAGATAATGGCTCAATAAAACAAGTCTTTGAAATGGAAACCTCACATCTGCCTTTCGTAGTGAATCCGGCAAAATTTCTTGAATTAGTAAAAACAATAAATTAATAATTATGAAAATAGCAATTATTGGTTCTGGTAATGTTGGCGGGGCGTTGGCCCAACAATGGATGAAGGCAGGGCATACGGTGCTTATTGGCGCACAACTTCCGTTAAGTGAAAAAAATCTTGAATTGGCCACAAAAATTGGAGAAGACCGTTTCACAAATATTCTCAATGCCGTCAAGCAATGCGATGTGATACTTATCGCTGTGCCACCCACGGCAATTTTTGAAATCATTGAACAAATGGACGATGTACCTGATAAAATTATAATCGATGCCACCAATTCTGTGATGAAAAGCCCTGAACCCTTTAAAACGGTGTATCATTGTTTAGTGGATAAAACGAATGCTGAAGTGGTAAAATGTTTTAACTCAACGGGTTTTGAAAATTTACTAAACCCTGTCTATAATAAGCAACCTATAGATATGTTTATGGCAGGAGATAGTGATGAGGCTAAAAAGGTAGCAACCAAATTAGCCATGGATTGCGGTTTTGGTTCCTGTTTAGATTTTGGTAAATCGGACAAAGTTGAGTTACTGGAAAAATTTGCTTTGTCATGGATTAACTTGGCCATTATGCAAGGACATGGGCGTAATATGGCGTTTAAGGTAGTTCGAAGATAACGTTTTTTTATCTCAAGTTTGATTTTACTTAAAGCAATTAACTTTAAATTATATCCAAAAAGAACAAAATTCCAAGGAAAAATTCGAAAGGATTCTCCATATAAGCTCTAACC
>JBGTDZ010000143.1:0-11172 GCA_041748055.1 Aquaticitalea sp. | reverse complement strand
TATAGGAATGTATGGCGGAAGATTGGAAGCCAATTTCCATGTAGTAGTCGGGCAAGTTTCATCCATTAGAAATATTGGACGTTGCGTTAAAAGCTCCGGACTAGAATTGGAAGGTATCACTTTAGAACCTTTGGCATCTGCAAACGCTGTCTTGAGCCAGGAAGAAAAAGAGGCTGGCGTCGCCTTGATTGACATAGGAGGGGGTACAACGGACTTGGCAGTGTTCAAGGATGGGATTATCCGGCATACCGCAGTAATTCCTTTTGGAGGAAACGTCATTACCGAAGACATCAAAGAAGGCTGTTCAATCATTGAAAAGCAGGCAGAATTATTGAAAATAAAATTTGGTTCTGCATGGCCGGGAGAAAACAAGGACAACGAAATCGTGTCAATTCCAGGTTTAAGAGGCCGTGAACCCAAAGAAATTACCTTAAAGAATCTATCTAAAATAATTCATGCACGCGTTACAGAAATCGTTGAACAAGTGTATGTGGAAATCAAAAATTACGGTCACGAAGAGCAAAAAAAGAAACTGATTGCCGGCATAGTGCTCACAGGTGGGGGTGCTCAACTAAAGCATTTGAAACAACTCGTAGAATATATCACAGGAATGGATACCAGAATTGGGTATCCAAACGAACATTTGGCTGGCGACAGTGATGAGGAGGTGGCGAGCCCTCTTTTTGCAACCGCCGTCGGTCTTGTTATGGATGGTCTGAAACGTCAAGAACGCAGACGCATTGAAAAAGCAGCTGAAGAAGAGATTATCAATGTATTGGAAGCAACCCCTCAACAAAATGTCGTTGAAGAGGAAACTTTCACCCCGCCCAAAAAAGAAAGACGATCGTTTCTGGATAAATTAACAGAGCGCGTCAAAGATTTTTTAGATAATGCAGAGTAAGAACAAGTCGCGTCTTGTTCTATAAAAACAAATGAATATTAATTAAATGAAACCTTTTCTCTCCTTTGGAGAGATGTCCGATGGACAGAGAGGCTAAATCCAGAAAAACCCTAAAACATATGAGCAACAAAAATGAATTTGGAAACATCTCCTTCGATTTGCCAAAAAACCAATCCAACGTCATCAAGGTAATAGGTGTTGGTGGAGGCGGAAGCAATGCCATCAACCACATGTTCCAACAAGGAATTAAAGGAGTTGATTTTGTAATCTGTAATACAGACGCCCAGGCCCTCCAAAATAGTGGGGTCCCAAACAAAATACAACTAGGTGTGAACTTGACCGAAGGCCTCGGGGCAGGTGCCAATCCGGAAGTGGGAGAGCAGTCTGCCGTAGAAAGTTTGGAAGATATCCGGAGAATGTTGGATACAAACACCAAAATGGTGTTCATCACTGCAGGGATGGGTGGTGGAACCGGAACTGGTGCTGCTCCAATCATCGCGAAAATGGCCAAGGAACTGGATATATTGACAGTTGGAATTGTCACAATGCCTTTCACGTTCGAAGGAAAGTTGCGTAACGAACAAGCCCAAAAAGGAATCGAGACCTTGCGCTCACATGTCGATTCTTTAGTGGTCATCAATAACAATAAACTTCGTGAAGTCTATGGTAACCTCGGCTTTAAAGCAGGATTCTCAAAGGCTGACGAAGTATTGTCAACGGCTTCACGCGGAATAGCTGAAGTGATTACGCATCACTATACCCAAAACATCGATTTACGTGACGCCAAAACCGTATTGAGCAATAGCGGAACCGCAATCATGGGTTCAGCCACTGCTGCTGGAAAATCAAGAGCTCAAGAAGCCATTATGAGTGCTTTGGATTCTCCACTTTTAAATGACAATAAAATTACCGGTGCCAAAAACGTATTGTTGCTGATCGTTTCTGGAACCCAGGAAATAACCATTGATGAAATCGGGGAAATTAATGACCATATTCAAAATGAGGCTGGCCATGGCGCCAATATTATCATGGGAGTTGGAGAGGATGAGACATTGCAAGAATCTATCTCTGTCACCATTATCGCTACTGGATTTAATATTGAACAACAAGACGAAATTTCGAATACCGAAGTAAAAAAAGTGGTTCACGCGTTGGAAGATGACCAAAATTATGAAGCAAAGGTAAAGGAACGCGATCCTGCCATCATTACACCAGACATCATTCTTGAGCAAAAAGAGGAAGCACCAGTTGTCGTGAAACATAATCTTTTTGAGGATGAAGCTGTTGAAATAAATACAACAAATGATTTTCATTCGGCATTGATCCCAACATCTGAGTTCATAAGAAATTTGAACGTTTCTTATGAGGAAGTATTGGATATGGTGGATGAAGAAGATTTCATCATTACCCCTGTGCAAAAGATTGAAGTGGTAAAGCCCATTGTTTTTGAAGAAGACGAACAAATAACCTTGACTTTCGATTTGCCTTTACCAAGTAACCAAAAGAACTTCAAAGAAGATGAAAATCGTATTCTTTTCGCATTGGAGGATGCAGTAAAAGATTTGAATGTAAAGGACCATATCGAAATCATTACAGTAACGGAAGCCAATGAAGCTGGGGAGAAACGTTACGCCTTGGATGATTTTACATCCTACGAATCGTCTATGAACAAAACCAAGACGAAGATTATTGAGATTGATGAAGAAATTGTCTTTGAGAAAAAAGTGATGTCTTCCAATAGTACAGAACAATCGGAGCGTCAAGAAATCGACCCAATGAACAGTCCAATTTCTGATTTGCTTAAGGAACGTGCGGACGAAAGACGCCGAAAAATGAAAGATTTCAACCATAAATTCAACAGTGCAAAGGTGGATGAATTCGAAAGAATTCCTGCTTACAAAAGACAAGGTGTGAACCTAGATGACACACACCACTCATCAGAGACAAAGTCTTCCAGAATGTCTGTTGGTAATGACGATAATGACGATGTTCAACTAAGAAGCAATAATTCCTTCTTGCACGACAACGTCGATTAATAGCAGATTTAGTTTAGTGATCCTTACCGTAAAAACCCTAAAAGTATAATTACTTTTAGGGTTTTTCATTGCTGCGTTTACATGGAGAACATTCAAATGATAGTTACCGAAATTTTGGGATAAATCTTTTTTCTTCCCATTAAACAAAACATTTTTTATGTGTGTAAATTATAGGAATTCGTTAAGTTCTATATCAATTTTTACTGCGAACTGAAGACTGAAGACTGCCAACTTTTTCATATATTCGCACAATCAAAAAAAAATTGAATCATGAGTTTACAGGACAATATCATGACAGCCATGAAAGCCGCCATGAAAGCTAAGGATCAAATGGCGTTGCAAGCTTTGCGTGCTGTAAAATCTGAAATATTATTGGCACAAACAGAAACAGGTTCTAAAGAAGAACTTACTAAGGAGCAAGAAATGAAGATTTTGTCAAAATTGGTAAAGCAGCGCAAGGAAAGTGCTGCAATTTTTTCAGAACAGAACAGGAATGATTTGGCGGATCCCGAATTGGCCCAAGCCCTAATCATAAGCCAGTTCTTGCCCGCACAATTAAGTGTGGACGATATTGAAAAATTTGTTGTCGATACCATTGCAAATGTTGGAGCATCGGGAATGAAAGATATGGGAAAAGTTATGGGAATTGTCAACCAACAATTGGCGGGCAAAGCAGACGGAAAAACTATTTCCGACATTGTAAAAGCAAAATTGACTTGAAATAATTTATTTTATTTTAAACAAATAATCAAGGCTGCGTAGCTCAATTGGATAGAGCACTGGATTTCGGCTCCAGCGGTTGTAGGTTCGACTCCTATCGCAGTCACAAGAAAATATTAGAGCGAGTGTCATTGACACTCGCTTTTCTTTTGTATATTTAATTTCCTCAATAAAATTTCCCTCGCAATGTAAGGCTTCATTTAACGTTAAACTGTAATGATAAAACTTATTGTAATAGAGCAATTTACCAAAGGAGGAATGATGATTTTATTCTTTTTTATTGCAATCTTTATTGGATTGATGATCACTTTTGCCTTTAGAATGGCTGAGATGGCATATGTACTACGTCACAAAAAACCATTTTTTGTTTTTACGCCATTTTTTCTAAAGAAGCTCAACCCTTCTCAAAAATTGATTTTAGAGCTCCAATTTCCATTTTATTCAAAGCTAAAACCAAGGCATAAAACATACTTTGAACACCGCGTGGCATCATTCATTGCCGATAAGCATTTTATCGGGAGAGAAGGCTTAAAGATTTCCGAGGAAATCAAAGTGCTTATTTCAGCCACTGCAGTGATGCTCACATTTGGCTTTAGGGATTATTACATCGGGTTGATTTCAAAAATATTTATATATCCCGATGAGTTCTATTCAACTACTAATCAACAATATCACAGAGGCGAGTTCAATCCAAAGTTGGAAACATTGGTATTGTCCTGGAAACATTTTATGCTTGGTTTAGACAATACTAGTGATAAGGTAAATTTAGGAATCCACGAGTTTGCACATGCCATACATCTCAATAGCGTAAAAGAGCGGGATATCAGCTCGACCATTTTTTCAGATTCATTCATGGAAATGACCGATTTGTTGGCAAAAGAAGAACACATGAGAAAATCGTTGATTGAGTCGCGTTATTTTAGGGAATATGCCTTTACCAACCAATACGAATTTGTGGCGGTGATCATTGAAAGCTTTATTGAATCCCCTGTGGAATTTCGGTCTCAATTTCCGGAAATCTACAATAAAACCAAACAAATGCTTAATTTTAATTTTGCAGGCTATTGATTTCTATGAACAAGAAGCTACTTCTGGATTGCCAAGCCCGCATTACGCCCTATATCCATAACACACCGGTATTATCGTCGCATTTGATAAATGAGATTGCCCATTCAGAACTGCTCTTTAAATGTGAGAATTTCCAAAAAATGGGTGCTTTTAAGATGCGTGGCGCCACAAATGCCATCATGCAGTTGAGCGATTCGCAAAAGGCTCAAGGTGTTGTCACACATTCTTCGGGGAATTTTGCCCAGGCCCTGTCCTTGGCTGCCAAGAGTTTAGGAGTAAAGGCTTATATTGTGATGCCAAAAAATGCTCCAAAGGTCAAAGTTGAAGCGACCAAAGCATATGGAGGCATTATAACATTATGTGAATCAACTTTGGTTGCCAGGGAGCAAACATCACTTAACATAGTTGAAGACACTGGCGCAGCTTTTATCCATCCCTCCAATAATATGGATGTGATAATAGGAAATAGTACTGCCAGTCAGGAATTACTGCAAGAACAAACAGATTTGGATTATATTGTGGCTCCCGTGGGAGGAGGTGGGCTTATTGCAGGAACTGCTTTGGCGGCTCACTTTTTCGGTAAGGATTGTAAAGTCATTGGAGCTGAACCACAAAATGTAGATGACGCGTTTCGTTCATTTAAGAGTGGAATCATTGAAGAAAATCTGACCAACAATACCATAGCTGATGGATTGCGGACGAACTTAGGAAACCTTAATTTTCCGATAATTCAAAAATATGTATCACAAATCGTTACTGTTGAAGAACACGAAATAATTGAGTCAATGAAACTTATTTACGAACGCTTGAAAATTGTCGTTGAACCTTCAAGTGCAGTTGCACTTGCAGCAGTGTTAAAGGAAAAGGAATTCTTTAAAAACAAAAAAATCGGTGTGATTCTTTCTGGTGGAAATGTCGATTTGGCCGATTTACCGTTCAATAAAAATTTCCAATAAATTAAAAAAACCTTGCAATAACAAGTAGTTAATGCAAAGTTTTTAATTAAAATTATAATTTATTACAATTTGAAAACACCTTGTAAAAAGAATTGGTAATGGTTGTTATCATATTGTCTAGAGTCGGCATCAAATGCAAATTTCCCCATAGTTCCCAAACGGATGCCTACATTATCACTGACCCAAACAACGGTTCCAAAGACAACATTTATTGAGGAATTCAGTTCTTCAATATTGAAAATACCAATCCCGGCACCCGCATACAGGTTCAACCAATCAGTATTTCTAAAAATATGGTCATCAAAATAATATTTTAACGTGGTGTTTGTTGAGAAATAAAACAAATCCTTATCCGGAGTTCCATTATCAATAAATTCATTTTCCTTGAAACCATTCGTGCTAAAGTCCTGTTCGATATATAAATGTTTGGTCCATCTACGTTCTATTCCCACTGCTACGGGATATTTAAAGGCGAAACGACCTGTATTATCACTTATATCCTCAAAAGGATTTCTGGTTCCAAAATTGGCCACGGTATTGATACCAACACTTAACAGCCAATCATTGCCAGGATTCTGCGCCTGGGTTGCAATGCCAATAAATGATACAAATATTATAATGATTACTTTCTTCATGTTAAAAACTTTAGTCAAAAATAGGCTTTTACATCTACATGACAAAAATAGCACTTGATTTTTTATGTGAATTTTCATAATCTATTTCAGGATTTTGTTTTTGAAAATATGTTTTCTATAACTTTTATTAGTCAATATTAGTTGAAATCGTTCTACAGTCTTGATAGAGATCAACTTAATTTTGTAAATTGAATTTCCCACTATTGGAAATTGCATCATTAAGAGGAAGATTCGCTGAGTGGTATTTGTTTTTAATTCTTTTTCGGGATCACTCAATTCAGGAAAAAATAAAGATGACAACCTTAGAAACCTTGCACTGTATTTCTGTTTATAGAGCGCTCGCATCAATATTTTGTCCTTAGGAGCTTCTAGTGCCAGAATATCAAACATGGTTTTAAACCTAATAAGGCCTAAATAATAATTTTTGTCGTTGATCTGATGGGCAAAAATGCTGTTCTGTATAAGGTATGCGCTCTGTGGGATTTTTATGCCGTTAACCATGTGAGCACTTGCCAGAACGATTTCTTTATCAAGCAAATGGTTATAGCCATGTTTTAATAGTTGGTCATGGAGCTCTATGGCTCCCAATTGGCTTTCGGATATTTGGCGAGGAAAATGCCTGTAATTTTCTACTGTATAATTAAAATCCATAAAGCGCGAATAGCCTTCTGTTACCAGTAAATTAAATGCGGTTTCCAAATCCTTGGAAGCCACCAAGATATCAATGTCGCCAACCATACGCTCGCCCAGATCCTGGTAATGGTTGCCTGCAAGGAGGGCAACGCCTTTTATAAAGACGTGGTCGATGCTGTGCTTCTCAAAAAGTCTGGAAATTTCGTTTGCTTCTTTTAAAAGTTGTATATTTCTGTTGCGGTTAAGTTTGGTCAACTCTTCTAAATATAGAACCAACTCTTCAGGTAAATATTTTAAAAGATTTTTTTGTTTCAATCTGCAATAGACCGCTGGAAGGATTAGATGTTTACTTGCAACCATTACAACAGAATCCCAGTCGGTGGTCTGTTCCGCCAATTTTTCCTCCAACAGATTATTGGAAGCGTTGAAACTCAGAATATCGGCAATAAGTTGAAAGGTATGCCTAAATGACTCTTTATGTGCAACCAATGGATTTATTTAGAGATGGCTAAAATTAAGGAAAGTATTGCTTGACCAAAACTTAATCCTCAAATAATTCTTTGAATTTTGTAATTGCCATATCATTGTCGCTGTAGGTCAATTGATAAAACTTCAGTGTTGTCAACCAAGTGAGAAATTTGACGGCATGTTCTTCCTTCGGAGAAACCCATGAATCGGGGATCAGCGTTTGTAATACTAGTTCTGGTGGACATTCTTTTAACTCCGCTATTGAATTTTGGTCATATTTCACCAATACTATTTTTCGACATTCAAAATGTGGATTTGATTGATGGAATTCATTGGAAGGTGGTAAATATTTGACAACGACTTGTTTGGAATTATTGATATGCGATTCAAGTCTGGCGAAATTCTCAAATAAAGGCTCGATAATTGGGAATGCTCCTTTCTTGATTGAAATGGCTGCAGGAAAGCGATACAAATTTTGATTTTCTGCTAACATCGGTGTAAAATCGTCAGCCAATAGGTCAAAGCCATGTGCCATAAGTATAGCTGACAATGTACTTTTACCATTACCTGATTCTCCAATAATCATGATGGCTTCTTTATAGTTGCAGATGGTTGAGGCATGGAATGTTGCCAGCCAATCTGATTCGGTATTATCATAAAGTGATGTGACCAATTCCATGGCAAACTTGCCGTGTAAAAAATGGAATTGATTAGTTATATAAGTGCCAACGAGCAATTTATTTTTATAGAGGTGCAAGCGTTCGTTCTCATAAAAAATATCAAACACTGTTTCTGCGTTTGCCGAATTTTCGACAGTACAATGATGAAGATAAGGATCAATTAATTGCAAAATAACATTGGAACCGTAATTTATCACCACTTTGGAGTCGCCGAAACCATAGTATTTGGAAATAATAGCATCGGGAATTTTTATGCAGGAATACCCTTCGAGTTCTGAAGCCTGTAAAGCATTTACCTCGTTCAGAAACTCGGTTATCTCCTTCTTGTAATTAGAGGCGACTTTAAGTGTGAGATTATGTTTTTTCTTAACTAATTCTATGAATGCCTTCTCGTTGTCTGATTCTAGGTAGGTATTTAAAAGTTGGAAGATAAAATAAGAAATGACTATATAGCTGTTTGAGATTTCAAACCATAACACAACGTTGTCTCCAATTTTTTGTGAATGTTTTGGAGCTAATTTAACCTTCAAAATTAAACAGTATTTTAACCGCCAAATGGATCTCCTCCTGGGTCAGGTATTTCCGACTGAGTTTGGGCTTTTGCTGGCGTTAATATAAGGAAGGTGCCAACCGCAGTGAGTGCAGCGTATTTACCCATTTTTTTAATGGCTTCGTTTCGTGTGATATTGTGATCTTGACTTTTCTTGTTCATACTGCAAATATATAAATCATTTCAAAATTAAATAAATTTAACAACCTATACCGCAAATTTAGAGTTTATTTTGCTGTTAGGCTTAATAAATGAAGCTTTTTTTTGTTTTGATTCCAATATAATATGGAAAAACTTTGTTGATTACAATTTGTTATTTTTTAATTCTATTGAAATGTTTTTTCCTACTAAATTATGAAGCCCATTAATACATTCAAGAAAAAAAAGTGCAACAAGTTCATTTGATGCACTTTTTATATTAAAAAATTATAATGAACCTATTTCAAAATTACTTTTTGTGTTTTTTGTTGCAAGGCATTGTTCAATTTTACAACATACACTCCAGTACTTAAGCTGGATACATCCACGTTATTGGATGTAGAACCCGCATTGAGGTTCGAAGCAAGTACCTGTCTTCCCAATGTATCATAAAGCGTTATGGTAGTTGCAGCAGTCAATTCACCTTTTACGAACAGTGTTCTTGGCCTAGAAGTGGCATAAATTTGTAAGCTGCTTCCATTTTTCTCAGGTGAAGATAGCGTCGATTGACTGAAACGCAAAAAGAAACGTCCTGTATCATTTAAGGTTGTATTCGCGGTAAATGAGTAATCTGCTGTATTCAAAAGTGTAAAGGAACCGTTAACTGTATCTTCCAAATAAACGTTCATATCTGGTGATATAGTGGATTCAGAAATACTGATGGTCACTTGTTGCCCTTGTGCTGCATTGATACCCAAAGGAATAATGACTTCATTTGCAAGATCAGAATTACCAATCGATTGGATGGCCATGTCTTTGCCAGTATTTCCCTGAACTAAATGAGAGTAGATAGCGAATTCAGGCGCATTGTAACCAAAAACCGCTGCATCATAGCCTGGATCCAAATTTAAACTCGCATTGTCACTAAAATAAAAGTCTGTAAAATAATTCAAATTACCATTGGTTGCATTTAACTTTAGGAAAGAGATATTTCCTGTAGATCGTCCGGCAATAAAATCATCTGTCGTTCCGATAGTTCTCATGGCGGGAGTAAAACCAATGCTACCTCCTCCAACTTTAGATGCTACCAAGAAACCTTGACCAGGAGTCATGGCCGCACTCGGATTGGCATCAGCATAAGCCTGGTTCCAAATGACATATCCATCAGAAGCCATACCATCATATCCGTAAACACCTGAAGCATTGGAATCAAATTGTGAATTGTTCACTGCCAAAAATGCCGCAAGATTGATGTAAGAAGTATAGGGATTTCCAACAAGGTTCCATTCTTTAAATTGGGGGCCAGAATTTGAAATAGCTTGGCTAACATCGCCAGTTTCTAGATTTCCTGTAAAAACAAAACCACCATTATTAGTTGATGCTGCTCTATAGCCTAACCCAGCTTGCAATGTTACCCCCGAATCTGAAGCTAAATCATAAATAACATAGGTACCTGTTGATTTATTAAAAGGTCCGAACAATTTTCTATTAGAATTGTTTGGATCACTCACAATATTAAAGTTTGCCCCTGCAAAGTCTCCAAAGGATTGACCACTTAAGGGAGCAGAAATAAGATCATTGTTACCAGTAGTAGAGCCTGTACCATTGTTGATATTCACGTGCCTTGTATAATTAATGACTCCTGTAATGCTGCCTTCTACAATTAAACTTGAATATTTGAGGTTTGAGGATTGCATGTTCAAAGATCCATTGACCGTTAATACTGTGCCAGAAGTTACAGTTAGTGCACTAAACTCATTCACAGTGACATTGTTAATCAAAGTGTTTGTATTGATAATCGCATTGCCCAACAAGACACTTATATTATCGGCCGCCGAGGATACGCCATTAGGATCTGAAGGAATCCAAGCACCCGAAACGAAAAGGTAAGTAATGCCAACATTGACTACAAAATTTCCAGTAAGTGCTGGAGTAAGATAACATATCCCTGTACTGTTATATTCATAGATTGCAACATGGTAGGTAGTCCCTAACACTAAATTGCTAACATTTACTGTGGACGTTGTGGATGGGCCATTAAAAACCACAAAATTCCCGGTGCCAATTTGTTGACCAGTTCCAAACGCTGGATTGGCTGTATATGGGGTTCCACTTTGTGGGTTTGCATTCACTGCGCCATTAGCTCTCATTACTACCAATACATTGGTTCCATCACCTCTGGTCCAATTTAGGGTAGCATTGCCAATCAATGGTGAATTGATATTTGTAGCCGTGAAATTAGTGGCTTGGGTGGAAGGAGCTGCACAAGGAGTAGTGGCGTCTGCACTTAAAAAACCAGAAGAATACGAACATCCATTGTATGAGTAGGCTCTATAATAGTAAGTAGTTTCAGGATTTAATCCAGTATGGCTATAAGTACCATTTCC
>JBGTDZ010000142.1:0-14559 GCA_041748055.1 Aquaticitalea sp. | reverse complement strand
CGGAGTTGATAGAAAATACCACGTCCATCTTGAATGATTGTAAAATTGATTTTGATTTTTCACAGGAAATTCCAAATAATCAGCGGTCTTACACCAATAATGAGCAATTGGATTTTAGATTGCTCAAAAGATTGACTTATAACGGACTGCACTATCGTTACAAAAAACCTGGCGAACGCATTTTTAAACGGATTGAAAAAGAGCTGTCCATCATTGAACAAAAAGGATTCGTCTCTTATTTTTTGATTAATTGGAAGATTCTAAAATACGCACGAAGCAAGAATTATTTTTATGTGGGCCGTGGCAGTGGTGCCAATAGCATTGTGGCGTATTTACTGCGCATTACTGATGTTGATCCTGTCGAACTCGATTTGTATTTTGAGCGTTTCATCAATGTGTTTCGACAGAATCCACCCGATTTCGATCTCGATTTTTCATGGCGCGACCGTGATGATATTACCGATTTCATCTTTAAGACCTTTAATAATACAGCGCTGATTACGGTTTACAACACCTTTAAATTTCGAGCTTCTGTTCGCGAATTGGGAAAGGTTTTTGGCTTGCCAAAGACAGAAATGGATATGCTCACACGCGGCAAATACCAAGTTTCGCAACTCGATAAATTGTCACAATTGGTTATTAAATACAGCACCTATATTCAAGGATTTCCAAACTATTTGGGCATTCACGCAGGCGGTATTATCATTTCAGAAAAGCCCATCCATTATTACGGAGCAACGTTTATGCCACCAAAAGGCTATGCAACCACACAGTTTGACATGGTCGTGGCTGAAGATATAGGCTTGTATAAATTCGATATTTTGAGCCAACGCGGACTCGGTAAAATCAAGGAAGCCGTAGAGATTGTTGCCTACAATCATCCCAAAAAGCCACCTATTGACATTCATGACATCAAACGCTTTAAGGAAGATGTACGCATTAAATTCTTGTTGAGAAACGCCAAAGCGATCGGTTGCTTTTATGTAGAGTCGCCCGCAATGCGTATGCTGATGAAAAAATTACAGGTTGATACGTATTTGGGATTGGTTGCCGCAAGTTCGGTCATTCGCCCGGGAGTTGCCAAAAGTGGCATGATGCGCGAATATATTTTACGATATCGCTATCCCGAGCGTCGCAAGGATGCGCATCCTGTGTTGCTGCAGATCATGCCCGAAACCTATGGCGTGATGGTATATCAGGAAGATGTGATTAAGGTGGCACATTATTTTGCAGGTCTTGATTTGGGCGAAGCCGATATGTTGCGTCGCGGCATGTCAGGAAAATTCCGTTCGCGTGAGGAGTTCATGAAAGTGAAGCAGCAATTTTTTGACAATTGCAAAAAAGCAGGAAAACCTGATGATTTGGTAGCAGAAGTTTGGCGCCAGACCGAGAGTTTTGCGGGTTATGCCTTTGCGAAAGGACATTCGGCATCCTATGCAGTGGAAAGCTATCAGAGTTTGTTTTTGAAAGCCTATTTTCCTTTGGAATATATGGTTGCAACCATCAACAATTATGGCGGATTCTACAGTACTGAACTTTATGTTCACGAAGCGCGAATGGATGGTGGCAACATCGAAGCACCCTGCATCAATTATAGTTTTACGCAAGCGGTCATTCATGGAAAAACCATTTATTTGGGCTTTATGTTTTTGCAGTCGTTGGAGTCAAAAGTGATTGATAGAATTGTTAACGAACGAAACAAGAATGGTGCCTTTCAAAGTTTAAATGATTTTATCGAACGTGTCCCCATTTCCATTGAACAGATATCAATTTTGATAAAAATCAATGCGTTTCGATTCACGGGAAACAACAAACGCGAGCTGCTTTGGGAAGCGCATTTGAAAATCAGTAAACACATCGTTCAGGAACACATTGTGACTTTGTTCAAAACGGAACGCATCAATTATAAAACACCCGAATTGCCAAGTACAGCTTGGGAAAATGCCTTTGATGAAATTGAATTGTTGGGATTTCCCTTATGCAATCCGTTTGATTTATTGCAAAAATGTTCCGAGAATCCATTACGGGCCAAACAGTTGGACGCTTTGGAAGGAAAGGAAGTCATTATCGAAGGCTATCTCATCACCACTAAAGACACCAAAACGTCGAATGGCAAAATCATGCATTTTGGAAATTTCCTCGATAGAGATGGCGATTTTGTGGATACCGTTCATTTTCCACCTGTGGCAGCGCAATATCCGTTTAGGGGAAAAGGGATTTACAGCATTACGGGCAAAGTGATGATTGAGTTTGATTGTGTGACTATCGAAGTTATTAGTATGGAACGCATCGCAATGATTGAAGACCCAAGATATAGTACGAGCCCATCCCCTAAATCCCTACCCGAGGGGAAGGAGACTTTGATGGCGGAACTGTGCCAAAAATAAAACTAAAATCAAATGCCTATCCCGTGTAGTTGAGAATTCAATCTTATCCATACTATAAGTTCTCAACTCGAAGGCAGTTTTCATTAAAAGAAAAAATTGCAGAATTAATTATCAAACATGAATATCAAACAAATTAAACAAAAAACCCGCTGTTTGTCAGTTAGTTGAAAACAAGTCTTTTGTTATGTCTATCAGCAAAACGGTCTTTTATCTTTCATAAAACATGAGCCACGAACGCTCCATAGTACACATGGATTTAGATACTTTTTTTGTGTCTTGCGAACGCTTGATTGATAGTAGCCTGAATGGCAAACCGATTCTTATTGGTGGCATAACCGATAGAGGTGTGGTGGCTTCTTGCAGTTATGAAGCGCGAAAATTCGGGATTCATTCCGCGATGCCCATGCGTATGGCAAAACAGTTGTGTCCTGAAGCCATTGTTTTGCGTGGCAATTCTGGAACTTACACTAAATATTCTGAAGATGTCACAAATGTCATCAAGGATACAGTACCACTTTATGAAAAATCATCTATTGATGAGTTTTATATTGATCTGACTGGGATGGACAAATTTTTTGGGTGTCATAAATTGGCATCCGAATTACGCCAGCGCATCATCAGAGAAACAGGTTTGCCCATTTCCTTTGGGTTATCGCTCAATAAAACCGTTTCAAAAATTGCTACAGGCGAAGCAAAACCCAATAATGAAATTAGGATTTTTGCAGGTTCCGAAAAACCATTTTTGGCCCCTTTATCCGTTAAAAAAATCCCGATGGTTGGCAATGTCACTTATAAATCATTGTGCGATTTGGGGATTAAGCGAATTGGAACGCTACAGGAAATGCCAATGGATTTGATGTACAAGGTTTTAGGTAAAAATGGGTTGAGTATTTGGAATAAGGCCAATGGCATAGATAATTCTCCCGTAACCCAATATCACGAAAGAAAATCCATTTCCACCGAACGTACTTTTGATAAGGACACCACAGATATTGCAAAACTGAAGGGCATCGTGATTGCGATGGCTGAGAACTTGGCATTCCAATTGCGTCGCGGACATAAACTTACCGCTTGCGTCACTTTTAAAATCCGTTATTCAGACTTTCAGACCTATACGCAACAGCAACATATTCCTTACAGTTCTTTAGACCAAAGTCTTATCCCTGTGATATTGGGCTTGTTTGAAAAACTATACAACCGGCGCCTTCTGGTAAGATTGGTAGGGGTAAAGTTCAGTCACTTGGTAGAAGGTGGGCATCAGATAAATTTGTTTGCGGATGATTCCAAATACTTGAATTTAAGCGAAGCCATAGATCGAATGCGTGAACGTTACGGAGACAGGGTGGTCATTAATGCCGCAGGAATGGAGGCAAAAACCATTAGTAGATGGAATCCGTTTACGGGTGAGCCGCCACCGCTTTTGGCAAATAGGAGGGCTTAAAGAAGGGTTTCGGGTTTCTTGTTTCAGATTTCAAGTTTTGAATGTGTGTCAATTTTCATTGTGCATTTTACGTTTAAAAAAACAGATCTGGTTTAACCGCAAAGACGCGACGATTTTCCGCAAGGGTCGCAAAGTGGTCTGGAAAATGTATTGCGTTTGGTGTACATCATAAAAGCATTATATATTTAAGCGACATTTCTTCGCTAAAATATATTTTGCAACCTGCCCCATTCGGCTTACCTTTGAAGCTACCCAAAACCTAAACGAATGCTCGACAACTTTTGGTTTAATGTGCAGTACGGCATGAACCACGTACTGGATATCAACGCCTACGACCATGTGCTTTTTTTATTGGTACTTACAGTGCCCTATATGTTTAAGGACTGGAAACGTGTTTTGTTATTGGTTTCCATGTTTACCCTTGGTCATACGTTGTCGCTGTTAATGGCGGTATATGGTGTTATAAGTGTCAGTGCAAAATTGGTGGAGTTCTTGATTCCAATTACCATTTTGATTGTCGCATTGTACAACGTGTTTACAGCAGGAAAAAAAGCACCAAGTGAAAAGATTGGGATCTTGTTTCTATCGACCTTATTTTTTGGATTGATTCATGGATTGGGCTTTGCCAGGGAATTCACGATGTTTGTCGGCAGATCGGAAAGTAAGTTACTGCCGTTGGTGGAGTTTGCCTTGGGAATTGAATTGGCGCAACTCATCATAGTGATTGTGGTGCTGTTCTTGGGCTTTGTATGTCAAACAATTTTTAGATTTTCCAAACGCGATTGGATTGTGGTGCTTTCAGCCATTGTGGTGGGCTTGGTCATTCCGATGCTCATACACAGTGAGTTATTTTCTTGAACTCCTTTTATACAGATAAAATTTTAACTCTAAATTATACAAATTAAAACACCAACCGATTATATTCGCTATAGATTTGAGTTAAGGATGGAAGCGGCATCCTTTTTGGGTTTTTTAGAAAGCCAAAAAGATATAGCGGACAGCCTGACCCGAATTCCTGCAAGGTATTTGAAACCTTGTAGGTTTAATGAGGGTAACGCCCAAATACTTAATAAAGTTTAATGCCAAAAGAGAAACAGTTACGATACGATAAAGCCTATTTGAGAATGGCACAGGAATGGGGCAAGTTATCGCATTGTAAGCGAAAACAAGTTGGTGCGATTATTGTTAAAGACAGAATGATTATTTCTGACGGCTACAACGGTACCCCGACGGGTTTTGAAAACCATTGTGAAGATGAAGAGGGGTACACCAAATGGTATGTGCTGCATGCTGAGGCCAACGCCATTTTAAAAGTAGCGTCCTCAACACAATCATGCCGAGGAGCAACATTATATTTGACCATGTCACCATGCAAAGAGTGTAGCAAATTGATTCACCAAGCTGGTATTGTAAGACTTGTTTATCTGGAAGGTTATAAGGATGATTCGGGCTTGCAGTTTTTGCAAAAAGCGGGGATTGAATTGCATCTTATTGAAAATTTGAATGCAGAATGAAACATCACTATCGAAGTATTAAAGCAATTGAATGGAATATCTAAAAGGATGTTCCGTCCGTCCCTCAAAACAATATAGACAGAATGAAATTCAGTAAAAAATACATACCACTTATTGTTGGACTTGCGATTGCAATGGGCATTTTTATTGGTGGAAAGCTCAATTTCTCCGACACGTCCGACCGTTTGTTTACTACAAACAGTAAAAAGGACAAACTTAATAGGCTGATTGATTATATTGATTATGAATATGTCGATGATGTCAATACGGATAGTATTGTTGATGTAACGGTAAATGGTATCTTGAGCAACCTCGATCCCCATTCCACCTATATTCCGAAAAGTGAATTGCAGCGTGTTACTGACAACATGAAAGGGGATTTTGTGGGTATTGGCGTGAGTTTTTACACATATAAAGATACTATTGCTGTGATTAGACCTGTTGAAGGTGGCCCAAGTGAAAGAGCAGGCATCAGAAGTGGGGATCGGATTATCATGGTGGATGGGGATTCCATATTTGGCCGAACTTTGAGCAATGAAGATATCATCTTAAAGTTAAAAGGCGAAAAGGATACCAAGATCAAACTTAAAATCTATCGAAAAGGTGAAAAGAACTTTCTCGATTTTACTGTAAAAAGAAGTGATATTCCCATCAACAGCGTAGATGCTGCATATATGTTGACACCAGAATTGGGATATATCAAAATTAACCGGTTTGCCGAATCTACCTATAAGGAATTCAAGAATGCATTGGATCGATTGCAAGATGAAGGTGCCACAAAATTGGCGTTGGATTTAAGGGACAATCCTGGAGGATTCCTGGGTATTGCTGAGCAGATTGTAGATGAGTTTTTGGAAGATGATATGCTCATATTGTTTACCAAGAATAAATCGGGTAAAATCGAAAAAAGCTATGCCACCGGCAAGGGGGATTTTGAAGAAGGGGAAGTTTTCATTATGATCAATGAAAATTCAGCATCGGCAAGTGAGATTGTTGCTGGAGCACTTCAGGATAACGATAAAGGTACAATTGTAGGTCGTCGTAGCTATGGCAAAGGTTTGGTACAACGTGAAATGGCCCTTGGTGATGGGAGTGCTGTCCGATTGACGGTGTCTAGATATTACACCCCTACAGGACGTTCCATACAACGTCCCTATGAAAATGGTAAGAATGATGAATATTATAACGATTACTACAAACGTGTCAGCAATGATGAGTTGAATGATGTGTCCCATATTAAGGTCGCAGATTCTTTGCGTTTTGTTACACCTAAAGGCAAAATAGTTTTCGGCGGCGGCGGCATCATTCCTGATATATTTGTGCCTTTGGATGCCAATGTACAGAATGAAACCATCAACTATATTAAGAGCCGGGGTTACATAAGTTATTTCGTTTTTGAGGAGTTGGACAAGGACCGATTGGCATTTAAAGGCATCTCAAAGAATGATTTTATAATGAATTTTGATGTTTCTGACGATATAGTGGTTCGTTTTCAAGAATATTTGAGCGAAAAAGAGCGGGTGCAAATAACCTTCGTGGCATATAATAATGAAATCAAGCAACTCATAAAAGCTTCATTGGCGGAGCAACTGTTTGGAAGAAATGCTTATGAAGAAATCATGAATTCCACGGATGATATGATTGAAGAGGTTGTAAAATTGAGTAAAGGAGAATAACTCAAGCCTTATCGTGTACATGGCTGTCAATGCCATCATTCCAAAGGGTTAGGATATCCGTGGCCACTTGAGCGCCACTGCCACAGGCGATTGCAAATTGACTTCTCCAGCCAGCCAAGGTTCCGGCTACATACAAGCCATTATCCACAATATGATTTTCATTCTTTAACCAGATGCGTTCTTTTTCCGGAACTGCTCGTGGATGTGGTTGGATGTAGGTTTCCAGACCTTTAATGTTTATTAAATTGGTGTAGCCAACTGCCACCACTACAATTTTTGACATATAAATCGATTTATTGGTAATGACCTCGAAACCTTGTTCCGTTTTTAGGATTTCTGTCACTTTTTCTTTATCAACCTGAATGACATGAGGATACAGGTTTTTCAATTGCTCCTTTCCGCTTTCCAAAATGGATTCTCCTGTAGTTCCGGATTTTAATCCCAAAATATTATTGAAAAGGGCACTCTGCAGATTCGAAGTCCTCTGATGGACAACAATGCCAATCTTTTTATCTAGAGCAAAAACTTTGTTCTTGGCAGAACCCAAAATCAGGGCACAAGATAAACCAGCGGCACCTCCACCAATGATAAGCGCATCAAACATTAATTTTTAGGTTTTGAAAGATCTTCGATGCGTTGTGATGTTCTCAAAATCAGCAAAAGGACAATGGCACATAACGAGGCCAAAATAGTGATGATGGCAATCATGCTTTCCCCTTTAAAGAGAGCGTCAAAATTGAGTTTGGTTGCATTGAAGATTATAAGTCCCAATGAAATGATGAATAGAATTATGGTAAAGATTTTCATATTGATAAA
The DNA here is from genome assembly GCA_041748055.1 of Aquaticitalea sp. Classification (GTDB taxonomy): domain Bacteria; phylum Bacteroidota; class Bacteroidia; order Flavobacteriales; family Flavobacteriaceae; genus JBPOFM01. The sequence continues at coordinate 6,725 of JBGTDZ010000142.1, read as the reverse complement.
TTTAAGACAACTCAAACAATGTCTTGATGTTATGGGCAAATAATTTCACTGCTATTGCCAACAATATAACACCAAATACCTTTCGGATTATGTTGATGCCACTTGGCCCAAGAAAACGTTCAATTCTTGTTGAAGTCTTTAAAACTATAAAGATAACAACAACATTCAATAAAACCGCAACAATGATATTTTCTACCGAATATTCTGCCCTTAAAGACAGTAAAGTCGTTAAACTTCCTGGACCGGCAATCAATGGGAATGCCAAAGGAAATACCGTGGCAGTGATACTGGTGTTTTCTTCATGTTTGTAAAGTGTAATTCCAAGGGTCATTTCCAAAGCAATAAAAAACAGTATAAAAGCACCTGCGACAGCAAAAGAGTTGATGTCAATACCTATGAGAGACAAAATATTCTGACCCAAAAACAAGAACGTAATAAGGATCACACCCGCAATGATAGAGGCCTTGCCACTTTCAATATGCCCAAATTTTTTGCGCAAATCAATAACAATTGGAATGTTTCCAACAATATCAATTACCGCAAAAAGAATCATGAAAGCGGTAAAAATTTCTTTAAAATTGAGTTGCATAACCTTGCACATTAAATTTTTGCAAAAATAGGTCATTAATCATCACATGGAGCGTTAATAAACAGTTAAGTTTAAGTATTTTTGCAGCATGTTTCAACTAGGAAAAACCATTGTTTCAGAGGATATCATTCAGAAGGATTTTGTGTGCAATCTCTCGGCATGTAAAGGCGCTTGCTGTGTGGATGGTGAAGCTGGAGCTCCTTTGGAATTGGAAGAAACAAAAATCCTTGTAGACATTTATCCCAAAGTAAAACCGTTTTTACGAAAGGAAGGTATTGCCGCCATTGAGCAACAAGGCACGTTTACAACTAATGATTTTGGCGAACACGAGACACCATTGATTGATGGGGCCGATTGTGCCTATGTATTTTTTGATAAGAAAGGTACCGCTTTATGTGCCATTGAAGAAGCCTATAACCAAGGTGTTATCGATTGGAAAAAACCTGTGTCCTGTCATTTGTATCCTATTAGAGTAAAGGATTACACTGAATTCTCTGCCGTAAATTACCACAAATGGGAAATATGTGATGATGCTTGCACGCTCGGAAAGGAATTGCAAGTGCCTGTTTACAAATTTGTCAAACAAGCGTTGATTAGAAAATTTGGTGAAGATTGGTATATCGAATTGGAAAAGGTAGCTGAGAAGTATTCATAACCGTTCATAGGATTGCAATTGCCTTTAGCTGATCCAACTACACAGAATTAATAACCAATTGTACAATATTTCTTCCATTTCTAAAGATTTATAGATACATTTAATCTTATGTTATTTGAACATAGTCAATATTTCTTAGCATAATAACCAATCAATTTCAAAAAAGCTGCAATAAGTTGGATAACCTCCAATTTGCGGCTTTTTTGTTTTGGAAAGATTAGGCAATTTTTAAAACGTTGGAACGTGTCGGGATATGCACAATGACTCTTGTACCGGAAGGTTCACCAATATCATCGTATAAATCTTCGATATTGATTTTATAATCGCCGGTAAAACCTTTTGAGAAATTTGCAAGCCGCGCTCTGGTTATGGCAATGCCCACTGATTTTCGCTTCAATATTTTGCTGTTGTTAATCCTTCCTGATTCTAGTCTTCCAACACCATTATCCTGGATCGTAATCGCGATAAAGTGGGCTGATGGTTTTGTGACTTCCAACGTTATCTGTTTGTCGTCCTTTTTTGTGGATAGCCCATGCCAGAGCGCATTTTCCAAGAAAGGTTGTAATATCAACGAAGGCACTCGGATGCTTGATGCATTTATTGATTTATCAACGTCAACCTGAAAATCGATTTCATTGGAAAATCTTATGTTCTCAATATTCATGTATAATTTCATTGTATCAAGCTCATCTTCCAAGGACATTTCCTTTTCGGTAGAAGCAATCAGGATTTTGCGGATGAGTTTAGAAAATTTGTTGAGATAGTAAACTGCATTTTCCTTTTCGTTGTTAATGATGTACAGTTTGATGGAATTGAGAGAATTGAATATAAAGTGAGGATTCATCTGACTTCGCAGCATATCCTGTTCTAGGGTAAGTATTTGTTTTTCCTGTTTCAATTGTTGATTTCTATTGAAAACAAGAATCAGTCCAGCCATAAAGACGAGGCCAAAAAGTGTGAACCAGAATAGTTTTTGGTTGCGCTCCAATTTTGATTTTACAATTTCATTTTCACTGGCCAAGGCCTTTATTTCGTTGTTTTTTGCTTCATTTTCATATTCAATGATGATGTCACTTACATATTGCATATTGCGCTCATTGAAAATGGTTTTTTCCAGTTCAGTGGAAGCTCTATAATGAACCAGGGCATTTTGGTAGTCATCGGTTTTTTCATATAATTCTGATAACCGACTATTGGCATCCACAATCGCAGATTTTAAACTATAATTTTCTGCAATGGCCAAGCCTTCCTTAAGGTTTTCCTCAGCTATTGGGTACTGTCCCATTTCCAATTGGGCCCAACCCAAATTAATATAGGATAGGGAAATGTAAAACTGATCGTTTAACTTAATGGCTTTCTTTAAACCTTCTTCAATAATGACCCTGGCATCTTCATATTGTTCTTGTTTGATATACACTTGTCCAATACTGTTGTAACAAATAACACGACCCACTTCTGAGCCTATCTGGTTATTGTAATCCAAAGAGCGTTTATAGTTTTTCAGGGCTAAATCCAACTCTCCCTTGGCTTCATCGGCATAGCCCAAATTTTGATAATTGATGGCCAATCCCAGGCGATTATTGGCTTCTCTTTCGATAACCAATGATTTTTCGAACTCCTTGATAGCCAAGTCGTACAGTTTAAGGGTTAAATAGATATTTCCCAAACTGTTTTGTGATACCGCAATGCTATTCTTGAGTGTTTTAGAAGGCTCTTTAATAGTGTTGGCAATGTCCAATGCTTTTTTATGAAAGTCCAAGGCAGGCTTAATGAAATCCATACGTCGATACACCACGCCAATCATGTTGAGGCTTAAAACTTCCAATTCAACATTCCCCGCCAATTCGGCCAGTTCCTTGGCTTTTTGGTGCGTCTCCAAAGCTTTCTCATAGTAAGAGACATTTCTATAGATGATGCCCAAAGAATTCAGTGCATAGCACTCTGCTTCAATGTATTGTATGGATTTTGCCTTAAACAGTAAATCTTTCATTTTCAAACTATCATTTGAGAATGCCTCAAATAAGGAATCAATGATTTTGTAGGTATTGGGTTTCGTTTTTACAACATAAGCCAAGGTGTTGTCAAAAACGATATTTTTTGAAGTTTGGGCAGTTGTATTTAAAGAGCATAAAACGATAACGGAAATAAGAAAAGTATTTGATATTCTTCTGGTGAATTTTGATATTTTATGTAGGAAATATTGCATTTATAGTTATAACTTTTCTAGAAAATCCGATTTTCGCTGTCTTGCCACAGGAATTTTATGATTGGACTCCATAACAACGTAACCTTCGTTTTTAATGAATTCTTTTATTTTACTCAAGTTAATGATATAGGAATTATGGATCCGAAAAAAATAATGTTCTGGGAGAATATCATTAACCTCTTTTAGCTTTTTAGTAATTAGCAATTTTTGACCATCTTTTGTTACGATTGTACTATAATTTCCATCAGATTCCACAAACAGTACATCATCAACATTTAAAAAAATCAGTTTGCCATCGGTATTTATTGTTATCTTCTTTTGTTGGAACTTGGAATTAAAGGTTGAAAGTGCAGCTTCAATTTTGGCGGAATTAAAGAATTTGGAATTGTATTTTTTAATCTTTTTAATGGTTTCCTCCAGATCTTCCGAATCAATGGGTTTCAACAAATAATCAACGGCTTCATGTTTTAATGCTTTAATCGCAAATTCATTATAGGCGGTAGTTATAACCACAGCAAAATTTTTATTGCTGAGTTTTTCCAAAAACTGAAATCCATCCATTGTGGGCATCTGAATATCCAAAAAAAGACAATCTGGAGAATTAAAATTTAGATAGTCAATTGCATCTTCAGGATTTGAAAAAGTTTTAATCACTTCAATTTCATTACTAAAATGTGTCAGCTCCCAAGACAAGCTTTGAATGGCTTTCGGTTCATCATCAACTATAACAGCTTTTATCATACTTTCAAATATAACTATATATGTGTTTGTTAATCATAACAAATGTGTAATTAGTTGTTTTTTCTGTGTATTGAGTATAGTGACACAATTGATAAGCTTACCAACTATACAATTTTTCTTACCAATCATACATATGTGGATTTTGTCAAGAAATTATTTGTTGATATTTGTTCAAAGATTGTAACTTCTTTTCTTAAGATATTATAGTAAAAGGTGATCGTGGGGATTCACTTTTATTGATTAAATGCTATTAATCAAGAGCAAAGTCAGGTGAAGAGCCTGACTTTTTTCATTGACAGAGGGGTTGTTAGTCATTGAAAATAAGTTAGACAATTTTGTTAATTATTAGGGTAAGAAAGAGAGTTTGTAGCTCTCTTTTTTTATAGTCCAAAATTTTGTCCAAATAATCTAAATACATAATTCTCCGTTAATGCAACTTTGCTTATTCCATAGGGCCTACAGAACTATTGTTTATTTAATAAATTGATAATCAGATAAATACAAATAGTCTCCCGAAATCACTTGAATCTCCCTTAAACACTACATTGTTAAAAACTTGTTAACATTGTTTATAAAAATCCCATTGACTTTTGATCACATTTATGAATCTTTGTTAGTCCAAGACCAAACCATTTTTTTATAATTTTTTTTTAATTAATTCCAAATAATAATGTCTCAATTTACAGAACCAATACTTAAAGAAAACAAAGATCGCTTTGTCATTTTTCCAATCCAGCACCATGATATTTGGGAATGGTACAAAAAATCGGAAGCAAGTTTTTGGACCGCAGAAGAAATCGATCTGCACCAAGATTTGGCCGATTGGAAAAACAAGCTTAATGATGATGAGCGTTATTTCATTAAGCATATTTTGGCGTTTTTTGCAGCCAGTGATGGTATCGTGAATGAGAATTTGGCAGAAAACTTTGTCAATGAGGTACAATATAGCGAAGCCAAATTTTTCTACGGATTCCAAATCATGATGGAGAATATACACAGTGAAACCTATTCGTTATTGATTGACACTTATGTGAAGGACGAGGAAGAAAAAGGCAAATTGTTCAATGCGCTTGAAAACTTTCCTGCCATTAAGAAAAAGGCAGATTGGGCCCTAAAATGGATTGACTCCGATTCTTTTGCTGAACGGCTTATTGCCTTTGCAGCGGTAGAAGGCATTTTCTTTTCTGGAGCTTTTTGTTCTATTTTCTGGTTGAAAAAGCGTGGATTGATGCCTGGCTTGACCTTTTCCAATGAATTGATTTCCCGTGATGAGGGTGTGCACTGTGATTTTGCCGTGCATTTGCACAACAAACATTTGGTAAACAAAGTTCCTAAAGAACGTATACGTGAAATTTTAGTCGATGCGCTTAATATAGAACGAGAATTTATCACAGAATCGCTTCCCGCTAGTTTGATTGGTATGAATGCAAGTTTGATGGCGCAATATTTAGAATTTGTAACAGACAGGTTGTTGACAGAGCTCAACTGCGAAAAAGAATACAATACCCCAAATCCATTCGATTTTATGGAGATGATTTCCTTACAAGGAAAAACCAATTTCTTTGAAAAACGTGTTTCTGAATATCAGAAAGCCGGCGTACTTAACAAAGAAGAAGAAAAAGACAAATTCAGCTTTGATGCGGATTTCTAATAGAACGTTTTCTTTTTGGTGCTGAAAAATTTCAGTATTGATAGAATTCAAATTAATTAACCTAAACAATTTGATTTTAATTGGTTTTTGATTTCCGATTCCAAGACTTTGGAACGGAAGCAGCCTCATTAACCTTTAAAATCAGTGAACAACCAACCAAATAATTAACCCTCTTTTCTGAAAAGGCGGATTCAGAAAATTTAAAACGTGTAAGTAATTATGTATGTACAAAAAAGAGATGGCCATAGAGAGCCAATGATGTTTGACAAAATCACTGCGAGAGTGAGAAAATTGTGCTATGGACTCAACGAACTTGTTGATCCGGTTAAAGTAGCTATGCGTGTCATAGAAGGATTGTATGATGGAGTTACGACCAGTGAATTGGATAATTTAGCGGCAGAGATTGCAGCAACCATGACCACTGCGCATCCAGATTATGCACGTCTTGCAGCTCGAATATCAGTTTCCAACTTACATAAAAACACCAAAAAATCTTTCAGTGAAGTGATGGAAGATCTGTACATGTACGTGAATCCACGTACTGGAAAAAAAGCACCGTTATTGGCGGATGACGTTTATGAAGTCATTAAAAACAACAAAGAGATGTTGGACTCCACCATCATTTATAATCGCGATTTTGGCTATGATTATTTTGGATTTAAAACTTTGGAACGTTCATATCTTTTAAAACTGAATGGCGTAATTGCAGAACGCCCACAACACATGCTCATGAGGGTAGCGGTGGGAATTCATTTGAATGACTTGGATGCTGCGATTGAGACCTATGAATTGATGTCCAAAAAATATTTTACACACGCTACTCCTACACTTTTTAATGCTGGAACACCTAAACCACAAATGTCATCCTGTTTCTTGTTGACCA
>JBGTDZ010000141.1:0-6819 GCA_041748055.1 Aquaticitalea sp. | reverse complement strand
TGAAGATGATTTTTACAATAGATTGGCAGATGCCATTGAAACCGCGTTTTTTGAAGGTAAAGGCACAACGATCATTGAATCGCTTTTGGATAAAAGACAAACTACCTTCAACAACCGTTTTGAGTTGGATGGTATCATATTCATGGAACCCAACGTGCACTTGTTCAGTTTCAACAACCCTTATGGCGCCTGTTCAAAATGTGAAGGATATGGTGATGTAATTGGTATTGATGAAGACTTGGTAATCCCAAATACTGCGTTGTCAGTCTATGAAAATGCAATATTTGCTTGGCGAGGTGAAAGCATGAGTTGGTACCGTGATCAATTAGTCAACAATTCACATAAATTCGATTTCCCAATCCATAAACCCTATTTTCAATTATCAGAAGATCAAAAGCAATTGGTTTGGAAAGGGAACAGTTATTTTACAGGATTAGATGAATTCTTTGCGGAATTGGAATCTAAAGCTTACAAAATCCAAAACCGAGTGATGCTATCGCGTTACAGAGGAAAGACGAAATGCAATAAATGCAATGGAAAACGACTCAGACCGGAAGCCAATTACGTGAAAGTGGGCAATGCCACAATAACCGATTTAGTGGGAATGCCATTGGATAAATTGGCCAATTTTTTCAAGCAAATGGAGTTGAATGACCATGACTCCCAAATTGCCGAGCGCTTATTAAAGGAAATTGCCAATCGATTGACCTTCTTATCTAATGTCGGTTTGGATTATTTGTCCTTGAACAGAAAATCAAATACTTTGTCAGGTGGAGAAAGCCAACGTATCAATTTGGCAACTTCCTTGGGAAGCAGTTTGGTGGGATCCATGTACATTCTTGATGAGCCCAGTATAGGTTTGCATCCAAAAGATACCGAAAAACTTATCGTGGTACTGAAAGCCCTTAGGGATTTAGGAAACACTGTGATCGTGGTAGAACACGATGAAGACATTATGAAAGCTGCAGATGAAATCATCGATATCGGTCCAGAAGCTGGAACTTTTGGGGGCGAAGTTGTAGCAACAGGAGCATTTGAAGATATTCTCTTATCGGATTCCTTGACAGCCAAATACCTCAATGGTACAATGGAAATCAAAGTTCCAGAAAAACGAAGAACGTCAAAATATCAAATTGAGATTATTGGAGCGCGCGAACACAACCTTCAAAATATCGATGTGACATTTCCTTTGGAAATGCTGACGGTCATAACTGGCGTTTCTGGAAGTGGTAAAAGTACCTTGGTAAAAAAAATCTTATATCCTGCAATCCAAAAACATTTAACAGGATTTGGAGACAAAGCGGGACAGTTTACAGAACTGAAAGGCAATTATAAGAATTTACAACATGTTGAGTTTGTGGATCAAAACCCTATTGGTCGTTCCTCACGTTCCAATCCTGTTACCTACATTAAAGCCTATGACGACATCAGAGCTTTGTTTGCTGGCCAGAAATTAAGTAAAATTCGTAATTATCAAGCCAAACATTTTTCCTTTAATGTGGATGGTGGTCGTTGTGAAACTTGCAAAGGTGATGGTGAGGTAACCATTGAAATGCAGTTTATGGCAGATGTCCATTTGGTTTGTGAAACTTGTAATGGCAAAAGGTTCAAAAAGGAAATTTTAGAAGTTACTTTTCATGATAAAAATATTGACGATTTCCTAAACATGACCATTGAAGATGCCATTGCATTCTTTGAAAAATATGACCAATTCAAAATTCAAGTAAAATTACTACCTCTACAAGATGTTGGCTTAGGTTATGTAACCTTGGGACAAAGCTCTTCCACACTTTCGGGAGGTGAAGCACAACGTATTAAACTAGCAACTTTTTTGGGTAAAGGTTCTAAAAGCGATAATGCCTTGTTCATTTTTGATGAACCAACCACAGGGTTACACTTTCATGACATAAAAAAATTGTTGAAATCTTTTGAGGCATTAATTGAGCAAGGGCATTCCATTATTGTGATAGAACACAACCTTGACCTTATCAAATGCGCAGACTATATAATTGATTTAGGTCCGGAAGGCGGCGAGCGTGGAGGAAAACTAGTGGCGCATGGAACACCAGAAGCATTGGTAATGGATAAGAATTCCATTACGGGGAAATATTTGAAAGAGAAGTTTTAGTGTGAAGCCACATTCGCAGTTCCCGGTTAGCAGTCTTCTATATTTTTAAATTGTTTAAATGTCTTTTTCTCTTCGTCCTTGCAAACCAATTTTCTTTGTGCTTCATACTTTTCATTCAATAAAATAAAAACGCCATCAAACCCATTATTACAGCAGCAAATGGCAATACTATTGACAAAAAAACAAAACTGATCAAATTGCTTTTAATAAAACTTAAAAAATAACCCTGTTCATAAAAACGTCTGACTCCAAAGAACAAATAGAAGAATGTTGATAACATAACCATAATAATAATCCACCATGGAAATTCTTCCCATATCAAACTTGCGAATACCAAAACACTGAATACTGTAAATAAGAAGGCAAAAAAGTAAAAACTAAATACCAAGTGGTGTGCGAAGCTTCCTTTCTTGCCATAGAATAGCTTTAAAATGAATGCAAATATTGGTAATAGAATAAACATCGCAATAGGCACACTATCATAAAATGCCTGTAATACCGAGCCACCGCTTTTATTCTTCATAAATTTTAGAGCCTGTTTATAGAAGCGCTTCGTAAATGCACCATCCTGCTGCTTCATTCCCATTTTCTTATAAATAGCTTGGTCTGACGCTCCAATTTCAATCATCGAGTCTATTGTGTTTTGTTTAAAATTCATGTTGAAGATTGAAGATTTGACAGATCGCTCCTTTTGAATGATAGAATCGAGTTCTTTAACATCATTATCCTTCAATCCCAATTTATTTTGATTTTTTATCACGGAATCCAATAAACGCTGCTCAAATAAAGAATCTTTTTTATTTTGGTCAATAGAATCAAGTACAACTCTGCTTCGCTCTATACCTTTTTTCAAATCACTATCAATAATTTCTGCTTGCTCCCGTGATATAAAGGAAAACAAAAAGAAAAAAACTACCGAAATAAAAAGATACATCTGAGCAGGGTGAAGATAAAGCAACCTCTGGCCTTGAACAAAGCGCTTAGCCAGATATCCTGGTTTGGTCATCAAGGGAACAAAACTCCTAAAAAACCTAGCATCAACTGAAAAATAATTACTAATAGTATTGCTGAACAGTACGCCTATAGTCAATTTATCCTCCGCCTGTTGCCCACAATAAGGACAAAAAGGATAATGCGCTTCAAAACGCTGATTGCAATTCGAACATTCAATAGTTGGTTTTGGCATTGGTTATGGTTGAAGGTTGATAGTTACTGGATTATAAATTGTAGAGTCCTAAATAAGATTGATTGTTTTTAATTGCAATATTCATCAGCAATCGAAATCGCATGTGAGATGATTTTCAAACCTTCGTCTACCTCTTCTTTACTAACATTTAATGGTGGAGCAATGAAAATCCAGTTCCATCTCACGAAGGTAAACATACCCAATTCCCGGATTTTTGCAGCCATTTTATTGGTCGCCTCCATTTCTGATGGTTTGGCATTCCAAGGTGTGACTGGCTCTTTCGTGTTTCGGTTTTTCACGAGTTCTATACAACCTAATAAACCTGTATTTCTAAAATCGCCAATGGATGGATGATTTGCTGTAAGTTTTTCAACTTCAGCTTCGATGTATTTACCCATTTCGGCCGCTCTATTCACAAGATTTTCCTCTTTGATAATCTTTAAATTTTCAATGGCGGCGGCACATAATGTAGGATGTGCGGAATAAGTCAATCCAATGATCATAGGGTTCTCGTTGAAATATTCTGCAATTTTATCAGTGACGACCACACCTCCAAGTGGTAAATACCCAGAGGTTATTCCTTTTGCAAGGCACATGAAATCTGGTGTCACCCCATGATGGTCGATGCCGAACATTTTTCCTGTACGTCCAAAACCGCTCATGACCTCATCGTCAATCATCATGATGCCATATTTATCACAGAGTTCTCTTATTTTTTTCAAGTACATTGGTGGGTATTTGATACAGCCTGACGAACCGGATTCTCCTTCAAATAAAATCGCCGCAATACTTTCCGGGTTTTCAAATTGAATTACGCGTTCCAAATGTGCTAATGCCAATGCACCACACTCTTCTATTGAACTGGAATTCCATGGACAACGATATGCATACGGATTTTCGACATGAACTACATGTGGCATTTTTTCTGCATCAGCTGGAAATCCCCTAGGGTCACCACTGGCGGCCATCGCACCGTAAGTTGCCCCATGATAAGATCTGTAATGTGTGATAATTTTGTAACGGCCTGTGTACATCCTGGCCATTTTTATGGCGTTTTCTATCGCTTCTGACCCTCCAAGCGTGAAGAAGGTTTTGGTAAGATTTCCAGGGGTGATTTCTGCAATCATCTTACCTAAGGTCCCTCGGACTTCCGTTGCCATACCTGGATAAACGTAACTCACTTCTTTCATTTGCTTGGTTACAGCATCTGTGATTCGCTGATTGCCATGACCAATATTAACATTCATCAACTGTGATGAAAAGTCGAGATATTTTTTGCCATCTCGGTCATAGATATATGAGCCTTTGGCATGTGAAACGTTGATAGGATTCAGTCCCGCTTGTTTGGACCAGGAAAATAAGGTATAATCGAGATTGTTTTTTATGATTTGAGAGTTCTCCATTGAGTCGTTAGATTAATTAAGAATAATTGAGATGAAAATCATAAGATTCCTGCTTTCTCAGGAATTGTTTAACTCATCCAATTGGTTTGTGCTTCAGGATTCCATTTGATTGTTGTTTTTTTGGTTTGTGTCCAAAATTCGATAGAACTTCGGCCTGTAATATCACCAACTCCGAATTTTGATTCATTCCAACCTCCAAAGGAAAAAGGTTCACGTGGTACTGGAACTCCTATGTTAACACCGATCATACCAGCACTCGCCCTATCCATAACTTGTTTTGCCAAGCCCCCACTTTGGGTAAAGACCGCTGCTGCATTTCCGTAATTTGACCCGTTTTCAATTTCAATGGCTTCATCCAAATCTTTCGCGCGGATAATCGAAATAACCGGTCCGAAAATTTCTTCACGAGCAACCGACATGTCTGTTGTAACATAGTCTATGATTGTAGGTCCAACATAATAACCAGCTTCTTTTCCTTTGACGGTGACGTTCCGTCCATCCAATAAAATTTTTGCGCCGTTTTTTTCCGCTTCAGCGATATAACTCTCAATACGTTCTTTGGCTTCTTTTGAAATGACAGAACCGAGATTATCGCCTGGAACAATCGATTTTGCTACTTCTACCATTCGGTCAATAATGTGTTGGACTTTATCCACACCCACCATAACAGAAGCAGCCATACAACGCTGACCAGCACAACCCGACATGGATGCAACGACGTTGGAGGCGGTCATTTCTGCATTGGCATCTGGCAATACGATCAAATGATTTTTAGCCCCTCCAAGCGCAACACAACGTTTTAAGTTTGAAGTAGCCCTTATATAAACCAATTTCGCCACTTTTGTAGACCCGACAAAAGACACCGCCTTGATATCTGGATGGTCACAAATCGCTTCCACTACTTCCTTTCCGCCATTGACGACGTTGAATACACCATCTGGAAGGCCAGCTTCTTTTAGGAGTTCAGCCATTCGCACAGTACTCATAGGAACCAATTCCGATGGTTTCATGACCATAGTATTTCCAAGTACCAATGCATTTGGGATGGTCCAATGTGGTACCATATTCGGGAAGTTGAATGGGGCAATGGATGCGACCACGCCAAGTGGTTTCCGGTCTATGCGACATTCCACACCTTTGCTTACTTCCTGAACTTCGTTGACAATTATTTGTGGAATGGAAACTGCAAATTCACAGAGCTCCATGCTTTTTTCGACTTCGGCTTTGGCTTCGCTATAGATTTTGCCGTTTTCGAGTTGAACGAGCTTGGTAAGCTCATCCATGTTCTTTTCCAGTAAGGAACGATATCTAAAAAAGATTTGAACACGCTCTTTAAAAGTCATGTCTGACCAAGCAGGAAATGCTTTTTTTGCGGCTTTAACAGCTGCATCAACTTCTTTGGCTGTGGACAATGGTAATGAAGAAATCTTGCTGCCATCCAATGGACTCAATACATCCATCGACTGTTGCCCGTTTCTCCCTACATCTTTCGGAACAAATTTACCGTCTATATAGTTTTTTACTTCGGAAAGTGTGACACTTACATGCATCGTCTTGAGAATTAATTATCTGATCTTTGAACAAAAAATAAGAATGTCATTGTCGAGTTGCCAAATGATTGACAAATTCTAATCACATTCCAATCAAATATAGCAAATTAATATTGAAATTCGGAATTTACTGAAGTACTAATAAAATTTTATAAACTCTGATCATTGGAACAATGATACGGATAATTTTGAATCGAATTTCAGCAATTTTTAATGGACGATGATGACGCTGATTTATTAAGATAAAATATGATTTGATTTTGTTTGAGATTAAAATCAAAGGTCATTTTCGTAAAATCATGAGCGTTTTATATTACCTCAACCGAGGTAAATTCAAAAGTACTGACATCAAACAATCCTTTGTCACTTAATTTTAAAGTAGGAATGACGAGCAACGCCATAAACGACAGAGTCATGTAAGGCGCGTGGAGTGTGCTTCCCAATTCTTTCACCATTTTGTTGAGTTCGGCGTATTGCTTCCCAGTGGTTTTGCCATCTTTATCACTCATTATGCCCGCGACGGGAAGTGGGACGATTTTTTCATCAGAATCA
>JBGTDZ010000140.1:0-8427 GCA_041748055.1 Aquaticitalea sp. | reverse complement strand
TTTGACCCAAGATCAGCGTTATACCCTTTCAAAATCAGCTTTGAATACAATTAAGGATGTTGATTCGCCATTGGTTATCGATGTGTTTCTGGAAGGGGATTTTCCTTCGGAATACCGACGCCTACAAACCGAAACACGTCAATTACTCGAAGAGTTTTCTTTGTATAATCCTGTAGTTCAATTCAATTTCATCAACCCTTTGGAAGATGAAAAAACAAAGGACACTAACATCCAACAACTCATAGACCGTGGGTTGGAGCCTTTGCAGTTGTCAGTTAAGGAAAGTGGAAAATCTTCTGTAGAACTGATTTTTCCATGGGCATTGGCGAGTTATCAAGAACAGACAGTACAGATACCATTGATAAAAAACACGATAGGCGCTACTCCCAATGAAACCGTTACCAACTCAGTTCAAAACTTAGAATACGCCTTTGCGGAAGGTTTTAAAAAATTGGTGACTCCAAAAAGTAAGAAAATCGCAATTCTGAAAGGGAATGGTCAATTGGACGATATTTTCCTTGCTGATTTTTTAAAGACCATTAAAGAACATTATTTTCTAGCGCCTTATACTTTGGATAGTGTTTTCAATAATCCGAAAGGCACTTTGAAAAATTTGGAAGGTTACGATTTGATTGTCATCGCGAAACCAACTGAACCATTTACGGAAGAGGAAAAATTGGTTTTGGACCAATATACCATGAATGGTGGTAGAAGCTTGTGGTTGACAGAGTCCATAATCATGGAAAAAGACAGTCTGTACAATGAAGCTGGACGGGCAGTCGCCATAACGAGAGACTTGAATTTAAACGATTTTTTCTTTAAATACGGTGTTCGCATCAATCCGGTGATTGTGAGCGACCTCTACTCCGCCCCAATTACCTTAGCGATTGGTGAAGGTAGTGAAGCGCAATTTCAGCCCGTGCAGTGGCAATATTCGCCTCTGGCGGGAGCAAATCCCTACCATCCGATTACCAATAATCTTAATTTGGTGAAATTCGATTTTGCAAGTCAAATAGATACCTTAAAAAATGCTGTCAAAAAAACCATCTTGTTACGAAGTTCTGATTTGACCAAGCTTGAAGGTTTACCAAAGGAAATCAGTTTGGATATGGTGATGCAGGAACCTGATCCGAAAACATACAACAAAGGGCCACAAACATTGGCGGTGTTACTTGAAGGGCAATTTGTCTCAGTATATAACAACAGGGTCAAACCCTTCCAACTTTCCGAAGGAAAAAACATGAGTGTTCACACTAAAATGATTGTCATTGCAGATGGTGATGTGATTAAAAATGACGTCGTTAAGAACCAGCCCCAAGAACTCGGCTTTGACCGTTGGACGGGTCGAAGTTTTGGTAACAAGGAATTCTTGCAAAATGCTGTCAATTATCTTTTGGATGACGATGGACTTATAAACATACGCAGCAAAGAAGTGGTGATTCCAACTTTGGATGCCCAGAAAGTGGCTGATGAAAAAACCAGATGGCAAATCATAAACATTGCATTACCATTGGTGTTTTTGGGCGTATTTGGAGTACTCTTCAATTATTTCCGAAAAAGGCGATATGCCTAACCGTTGTTAATAAGTTTGTTTTAGAAAACAAGCTGATTAGGATATATTTGTAGAACCAATTAAATTGACCAGAAATATAAAAGCACATAGATGAAATTTATCGTATCCAGTACCTATTTATTGAAGCAATTGCAAGTTCTTGGAGGTGTCATCAACAACTCAAATACCTTACCGATTTTAGATAATTTTTTGTTTGAATTGAAAGATTCAAAATTAACCGTTTCTGCAAGCGATTTGGAAACCACAATGTCATCGGTTATAGATGTAGAAAGCGATGCTGATGGCAGTATTGCATTGCCAGCACGTTTGCTTTTGGATACCCTTAAAACATTTCCTGAACAACCTTTGACCTTTGTTGTTGAAGATAATAATACAGTGGAAATCAGTTCCAATCATGGGAAATATGCCTTGGCATATGCCAATGGAAATGAATTCCCAAAAGCGATTGCTTTGGAAGATCCAAGCACAACAACCATTTCCGGTGATATATTGGCAACGGCCATTAGTAAAACCATATTTGCAGCAGGAAATGACGATTTGCGTCCTGTGATGAGTGGCGTATTTTTTCAATTTTCTACGGAAGGATTGACTTTTGTTGCGACAGATGCGCACAAATTGGTAAAATATACTCGTGAGGATGTGCAGGCAAGTCAAGTTGCGGAATTCATTATGCCCAAAAAACCTTTGAATTTATTAAAAGGCATTTTGGCAGCCAGTAATGAATCCGTAAAAATTGAATATAACGATAGCAACGCTAAGTTCACATTTGAAAATTCCGAATTGATATGTCGCTTGATTGACGGGAAATATCCAAATTACGAAGCTGTCATTCCTAAAGAAAATCCTAATAAATTGACAATAGACAGAACCCAATTTTTGAATTCTGTGCGTCGTGTGAGCATTTTTTCCAACAAAACGACGCATCAGATCCGTTTGAAAATCGCTGGTGCCGAATTGAATATTTCTGCGGAAGATATCGATTATTCAAATAAAGCTGAGGAGCGTCTGTCTTGTGATTATCAAGGTGATGACATGCAGATTGGGTTCAACTCGCGCTTTTTAACTGAAATGTTGAATAATTTGAGCTCTTCTGAAGTACAATTGGAAATGAGTTTGCCAAACAGAGCGGGAATCCTGACACCTATCGATGGATTGGATGATGGCGAGCGAGTGACGATGTTGGTCATGCCGGTGATGCTAAATAACTAAATGTTATCATCTAGACGATAGATATTAGACAATAGACAAAATAAAAACGCTCACAATTTCTTGTGAGCGTTTTTCCTTTATCCATTTATAACTAAAATCACTAACTAATAAAATTAAAAGATAAAGGGTATGTTGGTGTCTCGCCATTACTGGCTTTGATGGCATTGATAACCGGAAAAATTATTGCTATGATACCAAGCACAATAAAACCTAAAATTCCAAGTCCAAATAATAAAATCAAAGGAATACAAATTATAAAGTATATAATCAGACTCAATTGAAAATTGATAATGTTCTTGCCGTGTGTATCCATTTGAAATACTTTTTCCTTCTGTGTCACCCAAATGATCAATGGCACGATTAAACTTCCAAAGCCTGTAACAAGTGTTACCAATTGGCTTAAATGTGTAATAACGATTAATTGTCTATCTTCTCGCATGATGATTGTGTTTTAATTGATTGATTTACTTATATGACGCACCAATTTCTATAATGTTACACTTTTTATAAACGATAATTCAAAGAGATACCTCCGTAGTAATTTCGAGGATTCCCAGGATAATAATACCTTGGTTCAGAATTGTTGAAACCTGTGGCATTGATAAGAATGGAAGAAGCATATTCCTTATCAAATACATTATTGACACCAAAATTCATCTTCAAATCCAAATTAGTGAAAAGTTGCCATGTGTAAGCAAGTTTTAGATTCATGATAGCGTAAGGATCACTGTAAAGGGTATTGGCATCATTCATGGGCATTTCGCCAACATAAAGATGATTCCCATATAGTGAAAGTTGTTTGAAATTAAAAGCAATTCCCGTGGCGAATGTCATATCTGGAACACCAGTAAGTTTGTTGCCTGAAAAATCGGTATCATCACTCACAAAATCCTCAAAGCGATGCCAATTGAATGAGGCATTCACATATGGCAAAATGGAGAAGAATTCATTTATGACAAGTTTATAATCGGTGGAAATTTCCAAACCTTTATGAACGGTCTGTCCTGCATTTCTGCCGATGTATTGGTCATCACCCACACGCTGTGCGACCAACAAATCTTGAATGTTCAAAAGGTAAAAAGACACCAACGCATGCCACTTTCTGTTGAAAAAATAGGATTCACATCCAATCTCGTAATTAAATCCCTTCTCTGGACTGATCTCTGGATTCACAATACCTTCGGGTGTCAGTGCTTCCTCCAAACTTGGATAGTTGAAACCATAGCTTACATTGGTATACAAGTTTTGATTGGGATTGAATTGGTACAAAACATTCAAATTGGGAGACAAAATAGCATCAAAATTGCGTGTCAAACTTCTATTGTTTTCTCCTAGATTAAATTCATCTTGAAAATCATAATGGGTTTTATTATAATTGATACCAGCTTGCATGGTTACTTTTTCAAATATTGGCAGCGTTACTGTCGAAAATACATTTAGTTGTTTTCTATATTCTTCGTTACTACTTAAAAGGATGCCTTCCAAACTACCATTGCCATTATTATCTTCATAGCGATTCTCAATGGTTTTCCAATGGTACTCATCCTTTAAAAGCTCTCCACCAAAAGTCCATTCTGCTTTTCGATTCAAGAAATCAAAGCTTTTGTTGAAGACAGTTCTCAAACCGAATCCATTGGTGAAGTCATCCAAAATATTGAAAGGGCGGGGTTCATAATGGTCAGAATACGAATAGAATATACTTGTTGTATTTTTAAAGTCATCCGTAAATTGATGTTTTAAACTCAAACCTGTTAAATTTTGTGCATCTGCCTCAAAGCCTTTAGCTTGTTGCCAAGTGAATGCTGCTTTTGAAGGGTCTTCTTCAAAAGCCGACTTTCCAATGGAACTTGGAATCTGGGCGGTGTAATCAATATAATTGATTAATAACGACAGCTCGGTTTTATCACTGAAGCGATAGCTGGAATTTAGAAAGATGGCATTTCTGTTATAATTGCTGTTTTCGCGAAAGCCATCCAATTCCAGATGATCATAGGTCAGGTGCAACTTCATCTTTAAATGAGAATAATTAGAAGACACGGAATTTTTGACCAATCCGTAGGAACCAATTGTTGAGCTGTTTGTAATGGAAAGTCCTTTGGTTGGTGGATTTTTGGAAGTAAGCAATAAAGTGCCTCCAAGGCTAGTGCCATATTGAGTGGCTTTTGGTCCTTTGATTATTTCTATCGATTGCAGATCTTCTGGGTCATAGCTGTCGATGGCGGTTTCTCCTACGCCGCTGGTAATTGGAATCTCATTAAAATAGCCGCGGATCTTATTGGTGCCATACAAGGTTCTTGAACCAACTCCGCGGATCACAATTCGGTTGGTATTGATGGCGCCAATTTGAACATAAACTCCAGGTATTTGGTTGATGGCAGACATTACATCCACAGGACTTTGTTGTGCAATTGCTTCGATGCCTAAAATGGACGTGGGTATTATGACACTGCGCTTCGTTCCATTCTGAGCATTGACGAAAATGGTGTTGAGGCTTTCAGGTTGAATGGATTCCTTTAAGAAGAATTGCTGATTGGTTTCTGTAAAGACAATATTTATTGATTCGTAATCAGGATGCTTCAAAATTATTTCTATGGGAAATTTAAACTGATTTGGAATCACAAAAACACCATCTTCATTAGTCTTTACAATCCCTTTATTTTTGATGATAATAGACACATTTGCAATTGGAAGTTTGTTTTCAGACATGACAATTCCATGAAAATCCTGTGCCTGCAGCACATTAAAAAAAACGGTCATGAATGCCATAACCGCTTGTAAATTAAATAGCTTCATAAAGGTTTATTTCGTCTTGTAACAGACTATCATAATGTTGTGCCTCTTAAAATCAAATTGGTCTTTATGGTCTGGGTTGAAAATTCATTATTTTTGCCCTTTTCTATTCGATATATTAATTGTACAACAGAAGTTTTGCCTATATCAATGGCATGTTGGGATATTGTGGATAATTTAGGGTCTGTGAATGGTAAGACATTTTCATCAGAAAATCCTATGATTGATAATTCTTGAGGCACTTTGAATCCTTTTTTTATTGCTTTTTGAAGGGCTACAACTCCAGTAGTGTTATCAACAGACAGAATGCCGTCAACTTTAGGGTATTTGTTAAACATGTCTTCAATTATGTTCTCAATATGGTCATTTTTATTAATATAGACCATCACGGGATTACTCTTGTAACCTGAGGCTTCTTCCAGGGCTTTTAAATATCCATTGACTCGCAATTTCCCCACACTCAATTCTTCGATATCGCTCAATAGCACTATTTGTTTCCTTCCTTCATCCAAAAAATATTTTGTAGCTTCATAGGCTGCTCCAAAATCATCAATGATGACTTTGTCGCAGTGAATAGTATCAGAAACCCTATCAAACATCACAATGGGCAAATTTTGTTGCAAGACACTCTCAATGTGCTGGGTTTGATTTTTGACCTGTGTTTCCTCCGCAATAGAAATGATAAAACCGTCAACGCTTCCGTTTCCCAAAACCTCGAGACTTTGCAGTTCTTTAGTGTAGGATTCATTGCTGATGCAAATGATAATATCGTATCCTTTTTTGGTTGCTTCCTCCTCAATACCAAATAGCACTTTCGCAAAGAAATGGTTTAGAATATTGGGAATAATGACACCTAAAGTCCTTGTCTTGTTGCTTTTTAAACTTATCGCCACCTTATTAGGCTGATAATTGAGTTGTTTTGCCAGAAACTTAACGCGCTCTATGGTGTCCTTGCTTATCTCGTCACTTTCGTGAAGTGCCTTGGATACTGTAGATACTGAAACATTAAGTTGTTCTGCGAGTTGTTTGAGAGTAACCATAACTATAAATACAAAAAGAGTGCATTGTTAAAAATACACTCTTTATTGATATTAAAAAAAGGTTGGTTAATTTTTTATCAACTTAACAGTATTATTTGTACCATTCACATTTATTCTAACAAAATAAATCCCTTTTGACAATCCTGATGAGTCAATCGTACTGTTTAAAGAATTTGGTTTTAATGATAGCACCTGTTTTCCTAAAACGTCAAACAATACTAAAGAGGTTATTGCGCTTTGACTTTGAATAAACCATTCATTTTGCGCCGGGTTTGGATAGATCTTAAACCCTACTAACTCTGCTTCATCCACAGACAATGCTGTGGGTGTTACATCTGAAAAATAGAGATTGTCTATATAAACAATACCTGGTCTAACAGAGGTCACATCATACTTATATTGCAAATAATTATTGACATCAAAGCCCTGGCCAGTAAAATTTGCAATTGGGATTGTAACACTTGTCCAAGTCTCCAATACGATTGGCTGCGCTGATCCAATTTCATAGGTTGTTTCTACCGTCGCGGCAGCTCCCGTCTTACTTATAAGAAATAATTTGAAGTCCGTGGCTCCAGTAGCCCAATAATCAAAATGAACAAACTGAGCAGTAGAGACACTTGATGATGTATTTTGTCCAGCTCCCCATCCAGCTACACTAAAATCAAATTTAAGGGCTTTGTTTACAGCATCAGAAGGATCTAAATCTGGTTCAGCATTCAAAGTTCCAAAAGTATAATCGTAGGCCATGTTACTAGAATAAGTACCAGTATCACCATATAAACGGAATACCGATTCATCTGGGGTGCTAGGTGTCGGTGCAGGTCCACTAGGTGATGGTGCCGGAGGTGGTGGAGCGACGTTGGTACCTCCTGCAAAATCGTCGAACAAATAAGTACCGACCTCAGTGTTATTGAAATCGGTAAAAAGCACCATAAGATTATAATTACCCAATCCAGGCCCATAATTGAGGCTAATATCTTGCCATTCCGTTCCTGATGTATTAAATGGAATTTCAGTATTCGGTCCTGTACCAGCTTCGAATTTCAATAAATGTGTTCTTGTGCCATAGTCAGCAATTGGCTTTACCCTAAATGTAATCGTATTGTTGTTATCATCGGATAAATCTAAATTTTGTGCCAAGTCAAGTATTGCAAAATCAAATTGCTGCCCGCTTCCAGCAACGGAGCCTACATCATTGCCTGCATCTTGAACGATTTCAAAAGTGCATCCATTAACACCATTCATGGCATCCAAAGGATCTGAAAAGTCGAGTGGGAATGTTTGGGCATATCCCAAGGACATTCCAAAAATCATCATAACTGTTGTAATTTTTTTCATAATTAATGTGAATTAAGTTAATCAATAGAGCTTGAAAACAATTACGAATTCAATAAGAAACTCTTAAAATAATAAAAAAACAAAGGATTAAAAGCAAATTTTGAAAAAACCCTAAGAGGGATATTAAAACTAATTTTTATATACTTTTACATAATCAACAACAAACTCTTGTGGAAATATGGAGTCATCCACTTCAGGGCCACCAAAATTTCCACCTACCGCTAGATTTAGAATTACAAAGAAAGGCTGGTCAAAAGGCCATGTGTTTTCATCCTTCATGTCAGGAGAAAAGTTATACGTCAATTGATTGTCAATATAAAATGTAATTGCATCTTTTGTCCAATTGGCTTTGTAAATATGGAAACCATCTTCAATAAGATCAATCGTGGTAATTTTAGTATTTACTGACTTGCCATGACTATCTTGCGTGTGCAAGGTGTTATGTATTTCATGAGGTGTCTTTCCTACATATTCCAT
>JBGTDZ010000139.1:0-1927 GCA_041748055.1 Aquaticitalea sp. | reverse complement strand
TCAGGTGGCCGCGAACAACCATTTGAAGGAGAAACACGCCTTTTGCGGAATTCTCCAAAAGTTGCAACCTATGATTTGCAACCGGAAATGAGTGCATATGAATTACGTGATGCGTTGATTCCTGAACTACAAAAAAAAGAGGTGGATTTTGTTTGTCTCAATTTTGCCAATGGCGATATGGTTGGCCATACAGGAGTCATGTCCGCCGCTATCAAAGCTTGTGAAGTTGTAGATATTTGTGTAAAGGATGTCATCACAGCAGCCTTGAAAAATAATTATACAACACTTTTGATTGCAGATCATGGCAACTGTGAAACCATGATCAATCCTGATGGATCGCCTAATACAGCTCACACAACCAATCCGGTTCCCATAATTTTAATTGATAACGATTTAAAGCATATCAACAATGGGGTTTTGGCGGATTTAGCCCCAACAATACTAGCTCTTATGGGCATTCCTAAACCGGCAATCATGACCCAACACTCCCTTATTGATTGATACAACAAAAATATATTTATTGTACTTTTGCATTTCTAAAAAAACCTATCGATGAATTTTCACGATAAATTAATAATTGCTGTAGATTTTGATGGCACCATTGTAGAAGATGCCTTTCCAAAAGTTGGAAAAGCTCGGATTTTTGCGTTTGAAACCTTAAAACGACTGCAACAAGATGGACATCGCCTGATATTATGGACCTATAGAAGTGGCATAAAATTGGAAGAAGCTGTTAAGTTCTGCGAAGATAATGGCATTATTTTCTATGCTGTAAACAAGAGTTTCCCTGAAGAAAAATTTGATTATACCAAAAGTCGAAAAATCTATGCAGACCTCTTTATCGATGATAGAAATATAGGTGGTGTACTTGGTTGGGGGGAAATTTATCAAATGATTACGAAAGAAGAGCCGAATCCTGCAGCTTTCAAAAAAGGAGGAGGCTTGTTTTCTTTTTTAAAAAAATAGAATGATCATACAAAAAACACGTGAGGAAATTGAACTGATGCGCCAAAGTGCCTTGGTAGTTTCTAAAACCTTGGGGATGTTGGCAAAAGAAGTCAAACCTGGAATGACTACTTTCAAATTGGATAAAATGGCCGAGGAGTTCATTCGATCGCAAGGCGCTATTCCCGGCTTTCTAGGCTTATACGATTGCCCTTCCACCTTATTGTGCAGCACCAATGAGGCTGTGGTCCATGGGTTGCCTACGAATTTTCCCTTAAAAGAAGGTGATATTGTTTCTATTGATTGTGGTGCGTTTAAAAATGAGTTTTACGGCGATCATGCCTATACGTTTGAAATCGGAGAAGTAACTCCAGAAACCAAAAAATTGCTTCAAATTACCAAAGAATCCTTGTACATCGGCATTCGCGAATTAAAAGTTGGTAATCGCGTTGGCGATGTTGGTTATGCCATTCAGAATTATTGTGAGAGCCAAGGCTACGGTGTCGTAAGGGAGTTGGTGGGTCATGGCTTGGGCAAAAAGATGCACGAAGATCCAGAAATGCCAAATTATGGCAAACGGGGGCGTGGTAAAAAATTTGTTGAAGGAATGGTGGTTGCCATCGAACCGATGATCAATATGGGGACTTATAAAGTAAAACAACTCAAGGATGGCTGGACCATTGTCACTCTGGACGGCAAACCAAGTGCGCATTTTGAGCATGATGTGGCTATTATTGAAGGCAAACCGGAGATTCTCTCAACATTTTCTTATATCTATGAAGCATTGGGAATTGTTTCTGATGAAGAAAATGAATTCCGTCAGAAGGCGTTTGTGATTTAATTATTTGGACACGAATTTCACGAATTTCCACTAAACTATCCTAGGAAAATTGCAATAAAAGAATGCAGGAGAATCTAATTTACAAAGAAGAGTCTTATAAGATTATTGGTATTTGTATGGAAGTCCACAGGGAATTGGGCA
>JBGTDZ010000138.1:0-7623 GCA_041748055.1 Aquaticitalea sp. | reverse complement strand
TAAACTATCAAATGGAGCTTGCTCAAAAATAAGAGGAGGTAAGCCCAGACTTAAAGTCTTGTCAATATAATTTAGCGATTCTTTTTGGTCGTTCAGCTTTAGTTCACATTTTGAAAGGTGAAAATAGAGATACGAACGTGGCTGAAATCCTAAACTTTCAGCTTTTAACAATTGTTGTTCCGCTTCGATGTAGTGTTTTTTTTGAAAGTTGCACAGCCCTTTAAAATACCAATAAACAGGCAATTCCTTGTAATTTCCTGCATCTTTTTCTGAAATTAGAAGCAAATTTTCACAAAAATCCTGTCTATTTAATTTTTGCAATAATTGTTCAACGTTATGGTTTTGTCCAAACACATTGGAGCAGGACATTATAAGGAAAACAACTATAATATGGATGTGCTTCATGGTTTTTTACACAAATATATTCGGACAGGTAACTAAATTCTAATTAAAAGGTAAAGCCCGATAAAAGTTTACCTCTCTGTTGTTGTTTGTGGCTACTTTTCAATTTTAAATCCAGTTTATTTGATGGATGATGAGCAACAAAAGTTCTCTAAAAAAAGTGTATGATTATTCAGCTATTTTAAAGATAACAATATTCGAAAAATGTTACAGTAAAGAATAAAGACAATAACATCAGAAAATTAACCAAAACCTTTTACAAATGAAAAAGACATTCTTAATTCTATCCCTTTGCATTCTGGCAAATTTTTCTCAAGCCCAACTCAACGATAAACAATCATGGCAAGAAGACGTCACCTTCCTAAAACATACGATCCACAACAAGTATCCCAATTTGTTCTATAATGTCACTTCCGATGAGTTTGACAAAGCCATAGATGACCTTATAACGAAAATACCTTCCATGCAAGACTTTGAAATTAAGGCAGGAATTGGAAAAATAATGGCCATGTTCCATATTGGACACACTCAAGCAGGATATTTATTCCAAACGCAAAACCATGGATATTCTAATTCTGAAAATGAGGGGGATTTTGATTTTGTCCCATTGATTTTCTATCAGTTCAGTGATGGAATGTATGTCCAAAAAGCGGATTCAAAATATAAAGATTTGGTTGGTGCCAAAATCCTGCAAATAGGCGATGTTTCCACCAAGGATGCCCTTGAAAAAATCCGACCTTATGTAAACTATGAAAATGAACAGGGTTTTATTGCCAATGCGCCACTTTATTTACTATTTCCAAAACTGCTGTATGTGGTAGGAATCAGCAAAGACAAGGTAGCACTTCATTTAAAATATGAGATTAATCAACAGACGAAAGATATCACGATTCCTGTCGATAAAGGTGCCACCATGTTTTTTGGAATGACTGGTTTGGAAACGTCTCCCAATTGGGTGGATGCCAGCGATGGCATCAAAACCCCATTACCACTATGGAGGCAACATGTCAATGAATTCAGGGACATGATATATCTCCCAGAATCAAAAACAGTGTATCTTCGACATAGTGTCAACCTAAATGATAAAGAGGAAACCATCAAACAGTTTTTTGAAAAAGCTTCCGATTTTATAGATGCCAATGATGTGGAAAAACTGGTTTTGGACCTTCGAATGAATGGTGGAGGCAATAATCAGCTGAATAAACCAATCATCACCAACATTGTGCAGTCCAAGAAAATCAACAAAAAAGGAAAATTCTTTTGTATCATTGGACGACGGACTTTTTCGGCAGCACAAAATTTGGTGAACGAATTGGAAAAATACACCGAAGTGACATTTGTTGGCGAACCCACTAGCGAAAATGTGAATTTTTATGGCGATACAAAAACAGAAACCTTGCCAAATAGCAAAATGCAAGTTTATTGCAGTTGGTTGTGGTGGCAAAATTCAGATCCTCGTGATTATAGAAAGGCCACCAACCCACAAGTGTCGGTGGAGATGAGCTTTCATGATTACCAAAACAATAGTGACCCAGTCATGGATGCGATTCTAAATTATAAAGAGCAAGAATCCTTAAGAGAACCAATCTACAGTCTGGTCCTCGCGAATAAATTAGAAGACGCTCTTGCCTATTCCCAAAATTATATGAAAATTCCAGCGCATAAATATGATGTTGATAAGGTGGAAGCCGAAATCAACACATTAGGCTATTCATTTTTCAATCAAAATAAATTGCAGGAAGCTAAAAATGTGTTTGAACTCAATACCAAATTATTTCCAAATTCGGGAAATGTACATGATAGCTTTGGAGAATGTTGTTTGAAAATGGGATTAAATGAGGAAGCCAAGAAAGCGTATGAAATGGCATTGAAAGTCCAACCTGACTATGCCAATGCCGATGTGGCCAAAACAATCATCAAACAACTTAAGAACTAAAACCTAATTGAAATATCCATGAGAATAGCTATCATCAGTGTCCAATTTTTTCTATTATTTTTTGGCGCATTTGCCCAGAACACAACACAAAACAGCAAGTGTTGCCAAGAAGAATATCAACAATTTAACTTTTGGCTTGGCGATTGGGATGTGTATGACCAACAAGGTAAACAGGTCGGAGAAAGCCATATTGTTGCGTTGCAAGACGGTTATGTCCTTCAGGAAAACTGGATCACAACAGGAAACACTGGTACCAGCTATAATTATTTCGATAAGAAAGACAAAACATGGAACCAGGTGTACATAGACAATGGAGGGAATGCATTGGTTCTCAAAGGGACTTTTGCCGACGACAAAATGGTCTTGAAAAGTGAAAAGGTAAAAGGGGATAAAGGAGATTATTACAATAGGATATCTTGGTTTAAAGATAGCCTTGGTAATGTTTCACAAGTTTGGGACATTGTTGATGTTGACGATAATGTGCTTCAAGTTGCGTTTGATGGCCTATACAAACCAAAGCCATAATCAACCAATTAATAATCGTTTAAGGACACTATTTACTATAAGTTATTACGAAATTGCGAAGGCGTAAGCCCTGTCCTTTTTTTGAAAGCATTGTTGAATGATACTTTGTTATTGAACCCAACTTCATAAAAAACAGCACTGATGTTCATATTGTTATCATCATCAATCAATAATTCCTTGGCCTCATCAATCCTGAAATCATTTATAAAATCAAAAAAATTCTCTTTGAAATGTTCATTGATGATCTGGGAGGTATTATGTTTTGTGGTGTCCAGTTTGGTTGATAATTTTGCGAGATTAATGCTATTATCCTTATAAACCTGTTCATCAACCATCAATTCCAAAAGTTTTTGTTTTAGCTCTATAGCCAAACTCTCATTCAATCCGGATTTTTCATATTTTACAAAGGACAAGATTTCACTCACCTTAAACCCGTAAAATATTTGCGGTTGTATATAACCCATGAAACTTATAAGAATGATGAACACCGAAATCATAAAGGAAATTATATAATCCCATTGCACATTGAAAAAAGAAAATTGCACAAAGATATAATAGGAAAGCAAAGACATAACAAAGCCAAAATAGGCATACATCAAATAGTGCATCCAAGAAATCACAATTGCTACTGGATGGTATCTTGACTTATTAATAAACAGATAAATAGGCAATAAATAGGCAAACATTTGCACCAAAGTCACCCAAGGATTGAAAACCACAGGCATAATAGTGTTGACAATGATGCTTGACCCATCCAAAAAATGGTTGGATACCAGTATGAAAACGCTTATGGCAAAAGGAATAAAATGATAGAAACTGCTTTTGAAATTTAACTTTTTTGGGAAAAGCGATTGGATATATAACAACAATAAAGGTCCAAAGACATAGTTCAAAGGTGAAAATAAGTTTTCACAGTAATTAAAAGGAGACACCCATATATAACCACTCCAATACATTACATATGTGAACAACACAATGGAAAAAGCCAACACAAACAAGCTCAACAGACGATTGGCCTTTTTAATGCCTTCTTTTTTGAAGATAAGAATGAAAAACAACAATACACCCTGAAAGACAATCAACAAAAACAGGCTCGTCCACTTGTCCAATGACGGCTTGTAGTAAGTCATTAATCTGTTGTATTCAGCATTTTGTTTTAAACTATCAAATGGAGCTTGCTCAAAAATAAGAGGAGGTAAGCCCAGACTTAAAGTCTTGTCAATATAATTTAGCGATTCTTTTTGGTCGTTCAGCTTTAGTTCACATTTTGAAAGATGAAAATAGAGATACGAACGTGGCTGAAATCCTAAACTTTCAGCTTTTAACAACTGTTGTTCCGCTTCACTGTAATGTTCTTGTTGAAAGTTGCACAAGCCTTTATAATACCAATATGATGGCAATCCCGTGTAGTCTTCTGCTTCGTTTTGCAAAAGCAATAATAAATTTTCACAGCCATCTTGTCTATTTAATTTTTGTAATAATTTGTCAACAGTATGGTTTTGCCCGTACAAACTTGAACAGGTCATAAAAAGGAAAATAATGCTTTGATGGATATGCTTCATGGTTTTTACACAAATATTTATGGACAGCTAGCTACATGTGATTCAAATGTTAAAGAGTAAGTTTTATTCAAGAACCTAATCCAGATAATTACGCTATAAAATAAAAGTTAACTTGGTTGTGTTTTGAACATAATATGTGTGGCAATAACTCGCCCCAACAAATACATTTGCAGTATAAATATGGCACGATTAATATGTGCTTAATACACAAATGACTTGGATGACTTGTTTTTTGATGTGAACAACTCCATTTTGCAGTTGAAAGCATGGTTTTATTAAATATGTCTGTCAGCAAATTATAAATAGCAGGATTCTGAATTTTTTTATTAATTAGAACAAAAAAACGAAACCTCCTCTATTCAAAATGAGCAAGGCTTTAAATCCAATTTATTTGCGATTCCAAAAACTATTTTGAGTGCCAGGAATCAGCTTAAACAAGTAAGCACTTCATATAAAACAGAAGGTTGATTACAAGATGACGGATGCCAAAAACCCTGTTGATAACGTTGTAACTATATTTATTGATGACCATAAAATGGTCTAAAAAGTGATAAGGGAAAGAAGATAAAGGAGATGATCATAATAGGATATCATGGCTATGAAGAGCCATAGCAATGCTTCACAAGTTTGGGATATAGTCGGTTTTGTCGATAACATGCTTTAACTTGTGATGGATGGTATTTGCAAGCGCTAGCCAAGCAATTTTATAAATTATTTCGAAATTGCAATGGCGTAATCCCTGTCCTTTTTTTAAAAGCATTATTAAAAGAGACCTTATTATTAAAGCCAACTTCATAAAGAATTTCATTGATATTCATCATTCCCTCATTGTCATTGCTTGCCAATAATTCTTTGGCTTCATTGATACGGTAGTCATTCAGGAATTCATAAAAATTCTCATTGAAATGTTCATTGATGATTTGCGAAGTATTATGTCTGGAGGTATTGAGTTCTTCAGAAAGCCTTTCTAGGGTAATATAATTGTCTTTATATATTTTTTTTACTACCAACAGTTCCATGAGTTTTTCCTTAAGCTCCAGAGAAAAAGTCTCTGTCAAACTGGATTTTTGATATTTTGCCGACAATATAGCAACATCATTGATATAGGATTCCAAATTAAAAACTTTTGGCTGTATGTATGCCATTCCAGAAACGTATAACACCATTGATGACATAGCAATCACTTGTGCATGATACAGTACCGCGTTAGGAGTAAAAAACAATCCACTCATGGAAATGCCATACACAAAATAGGACGTGACATAAATAACGTGCATTCTATAAATTCCCTTTTTCCAAAATTCGATGACCAAATCTGAATTGGAATTCGATGTTTTTTTTTGTTTATGGTACAATTTGCTTATTAAAAACCCATACACAATCAGAGAAACCAGTTTTGGAAAAAAAACCAAATATAGAAAATCACTTTGTGCATATACTGCACTTGAACCTAGGTGAATTTTTATTTTCTCCTCCATTGGCAAAGCATAAAAAGGAAAAAGTACCATAATCAAAATCACAGTTGGCAAAAAATGTAAAAGGTCAACTGTCCTCAATCTATAATTTTGGGCAATAGTCTTGAAGTACAAATAAAGTAATGGTCCATATAATAATGCCCCTGAAGATGCCATTAGATAGGTATGGGGATATTTAAAGTTGTAATTGGAATAATGAAGAACAAACTCCAGAATAAACACTGAATGAATAGTTATAAATCCTGCAATCAGAAATTTGGAGTAGAGATTGGCCTTGTTGTTAAAACAGATAATGACGACGATAAAAAACCCTATCACAACAGTATAGAAATAAACAAAGGTCAAAATATTGAGCTTGGGTAAATATTGATTTACTATCGTCTCAAACTCTTTTGTGTTTTTTACGGAATCGAAGGCATCATTATCCAAAATTGAAAAGTCTGCTGTTCTCTTTAAATAAGTATCTACATAAAATGCAGCCTTTTCATTGTTTTTTGCAGAGGCGGATGCCACTGCCAATAATTGATACACCTTAGATGAGTCAATATGTTCTAAATTCTGTGAATTTAAAGATGTTTTGGCAATTGCAAAATCAAAAGAATAATTCAATTCAGTTGCGGCATAGGTATTTGGTGGAAATACAAATGCCACTAAAAAGAACAATTTGATGATAAAGCGATTCATTTTGATTGATGAGATGATGTAATAAAAGTATTTTATTATTACTTTTCACAATCAAAAAAAAATCATAAAATTTTCTTAATTGAGTAAATGCCGATAAGAATTTACTTCAATAAAGGGTCAGTCCATGTAAACTTTCCCTTCCTTCATAACAAAAATGACCTTTTCCATTGTTTTGATATTTTCGGTTGGGTCGGCATCAGTAGCAATAATATCAGCAAAAAATCCCGGATTGATCTGACCAATTTCTTTTTCCATTTTTAAGATAATTGCGGGAGTAATGGTAGCACTTTGTATGGCTTCCATAGCTGGCATTCCAGCTTCTACCATATAACCAAATTCGCGACCATTCTCCCCATGATAAAAAACGCCAGCATCTGTACCGAACAGAATTCCCACCCCTTTTTTATAAGCTCTTCCGAAGGTGTCCTGGATTTTTGGGCCCAATTCCAAAGCTTTTGGGACAATGATTTTAGGGTAATAACCTTCAATTTTGGCATTGTCAGCTACTGTTCTTCCCGCCGTTATGGTGGGCACCAAATACACGTCGTGTTTTTTCATAAGATCCATAGTTTCGTCACTCATTAAGGTGCCATGCTCAATGGTTTTTACACCGCCCAAGATAGCGCGCTGCATCCCTTCGTCACCATGTGCGTGTGCAGCGACATGAAATCCATAGTCCTTGGCAGTATCACAAATAGCTTTTATTTCCTCTACCGTAAACTGAGGGTTTTGGCCACTTTTGGCCACGCTCAAAACACCACCAGTGGAAGTAATTTTTATCAAATCTGCGCCATTCTTGTACCGCTGTCTTACTGCTTTTTTTGCATCTTCAACGCCATTGACCACGCCTTCCTTCGGTCCTGGATCACCCATAAGGTATTTATTGCTGCCATTGGTTGGATCGGCATGCCCTCCCGTTGTTGCCAATGATTTTTCCGAAGTAAAAATTCTTGGTCCAACTACTTTTTCTTGATTGATGGCATTTCTTAAAGCCACGTTAACACCACTCCCACCCAAATCACGAACGGTTGTAAAACCT